>CAYUNA010000304.1:0-5927 GCA_964445895.1 uncultured Saprospiraceae bacterium
AAAAAAAAATCTTAGTCCTAAAATTCCACGAATAAATATGTCCGAATACTTATTTGTAAATAACTAACACATATATTTATCATATACGTATTCCTTATTTACAAACAAGTTATTATAAGATGATTTTGTGGTTTTGATATTGAGTTGTTCAATCTTGAAGCAGCAATATTCCCCCTAAATTATTCACACCAAAACTTTTTATTTACATGAAAATTATCATCCCGATGGCAGGACGCGGTACTCGCCTCCGCCCACATACTTTGACTGTTCCTAAGCCTTTAGTGCCGATTGCTGGCAAGCCGATGGTACAGCGAATTGTTGAAGATTTGACGAGTGGCGTTGATGAAAAAGTGGAAGAAATCGCATTTATCACTGGTGACTTTGGAGCAGAAGTTGACCAACAATTGCACGATATTGCGAAACGATTAGGAACGAAAGCGAAAATTTATCAGCAAGACAAACCACTCGGTATTGCGCATGCGTTGTTGTGTGCAAAAGAGAGTTTGAATGGCAACTATATCATCGTTTTTTCAGATACACTGTTTAAAGCAGATTTCAAATTTGATGTTAATGATGAAGGGGTGATTTGGGTACAAAAAGTGGATAACCCATCTTCTTTTGGTGTAGTGAAAACGACGGACGAAGGCATTATTACTGATTTTGTGGAAAAGCCAGTTGAATTCGTTTCGGATCAAGCAATTGTAGGTATTTATTATGTGCGCGACGGAGAGAAATTGCGAGATTCGATGCAGTATCTGATTGATAATGACATCAAAGTAAAAGGCGAATTTCAGTTGACTTCGGCTTTGGAAAAAATGAATGCAGACGGAACCAACTTTCGAGCAATGAATATTGAGGAATGGTTGGATTGCGGCAATAAAGCAAGCGTTGTCAACACCAATCAACGGATGTTGGACTTTAAGCATAAGACAGAAAAATTGGAAAGTGAGTCGGCACGAATTGAAAACTCTGTCATCAATCAACCTTGCTATATCGGACCTCATGCAAAAATTATAAACTCTGTGGTTGGTCCACACGTTTCTATTGGAAGCAACACAACGGTTGAGAATTGCGTTATAAATAATAGTGTAATTCAAAACAACACGACCGTCAAAAATGCGGTGTTGAAGGATTCCATGATTGGCAATCATGTCGATTATGAGGGTAATGCTTCAGATATCAGCATCGGTGACTTTACTCAAATAGGCTAATTGATTCGATTAGTTTGATTATTTCGATTGACTCGATGGCAGGCTAATCGAAATAATCGAGCCAATCGAGTCAACCGAAATAATTATAAGATGAAATTTAGAATATTGACCTTGGCAATGGTTCTTTTGTGGCAAACTGGTTTTGCACAAATGGGGCAAATAACAGAGCAAGAAATTAAATTGCAGGAATTATTTATTGCTGCAAATGCGGAGAAATTGCGGGGCAATTATGAGAAAGCGATTGAATTATTTGAAAGTTTTTTAGAAAAAGATAAAGAAAATGGAGCGGCAAATTACGAATTGGCGCGTCTGTATGATCTGGAAGAAAAGAATGATTTGGCGCTAAAAGCAGCCGAAAAAGCAGCAGCGCAAGATGGTTCTAATATTTGGTATCAGATGTTTTTGGCGGAGTTGTATTTGGAAATGAATGAGGATAAAAAAGCAGCAGGCGTCTATGAAAGCCTGGTTGAAAAAAATCCAGATGAAGCAGATTTTTATTTCAAATGGGCGTATTTTTTGGTGCGATCAAATGAAACAGAAAAGGCGATAAAGGTCTATGATGAATTGGAGAAAAAAATCGGGGTGAACGAAGAAGTATCGCGCCGAAAACATTCTTTGTATCTCGGTTTAGGTAATTATAAAAAGGCGGAAAAAGAGTTGGATGTTTTGATTGAGAAATATCCTAACAATCCTGAATATCGACATTTGTTAGCTAACTTTTTTGAACAAACCGGAGATAAAGCTAGTGCTAAGAATGTATATCAGCAGATTTTAAAAATTGACCCAGAAGATGCACAAGCAAAAATTGCCTTAGCAGATGGCAACAAAAAAAATGGCAATAAAGCAGATTATTTTGCGAAGCTAAAAGATGTTTTCCAAAATCCGGGCGTACATATTGATGTAAAAATTACGGAAATTTTTCCATTGGTAACACAAGTTGCGGACAATGGCAACAAAGAAATGGTAGCAGATGTACTCGAATTAGCCTACATTTTAGAGGAAGTTCATCCGAATGATGCGAAGTCGTATTCCATTATTGGTGACCTTTTGTATTATTCCAACGACAAAGAAAAGGCGTTGGAATATTATAAAAAAACCTTGGAACGAGATGAGTCGGTTTATTTGGTTTGGGAACAAATGCTGTATGTCTTAGCAGATTTGAGAGATTACGATAAATTGGTGAAAGAGTCTGATAATGCGCTTGATTTATACCCCAATCAAGGCACACTTTTTTACTTAAATGGCTTAGGATATAGTGGCTTAAAAAAGCATAAAGACGCGGTTAGTTCGTTGCAACAAGCGTTGATTATGGCGAGTAAAAATCCACGCTTGAAATTTCAAACGCATAATTTGTTAGGACGAGAATATGGCGCTTTACAGCAATACGAACGAGCGGACAAGAACTTTGAAGAAGCTCTAAAATTAAATCCGCAAGACCCTATTGTATTGAACAGTTATAGTCATTCATTAGCGCAGCGAGATGGTGGCGATTTGGAAAAAGCGAAGGAAATGTCAGCAACAGCGAATGATTTGGCACCAAATCAACCGCGTTTTCAAGATACTTATGGTTGGGTTTTTTATCAATTGAAAGATTATAAAAATGCGAAGAAATGGCTGGTAAAAGCTGTCGAAGGAAGTGCGGAAAAGGATGCTACTATTTTGGAACATTACGGCGATACCTTGTCGCAATTAGGGGAGGATGATGCAGCTGTGAGTGCCTGGCAGAAGGCTTTGGCGTTGGAGGCGAGTGCGGAATTGGAGAAAAAAATTGCGGAACGAAAGGTGAAATAGTGATAGCATGGTTAAGTGCTGGATATTGAATTTTATTTTGGAGATATGGCACGGAAGGCTTATAATTTGGAGATGGCAATGGAGAAGCCGGAGGAAGTGGAGGAATTGTCGATTGTCAATCGAAATTTGACTCAATTTCCTAAGCAAATTTTTCAGTTAAAGAATCTTAAAAGTCTTGATTTAAGTAGTAATCAGTTAGTTGGAATTCCAGGTAGCATCAATGATTTGAGAAACTTAAGAGAGCTTAATCTTGCTTCTAACTTACTAACCGAATTCTCTTTTGTTAATTTGAAACTAAACAATTTACGTTTAATTGATATTGGAAATAATCAAATTTCATTTCTTCCCAAAACGGTATTTTATAATAAAAATTTAGAATATTTGAGAATTGGGTTAAATCAACTTAGAGCAATTTCTTCTGATATTTCAACTTTAAAAAAATTAAAAGAATTAGATTTATCCTTCAATCAGCTAAGAAAATTACCCAATTCATTTGTAGAGTTAGAAAAATTAGAAGTCTTATCTCTAACATCAAATCCTATTCAGAATTTACCGGCCAATTTTGAAAGATTAAATGCTTTAGAAAAAATTCAGATAGATATTGGAAATTCCTTTAATACTGATGCTTTAGATTTGCAATTGAAAAGTATTAAAGAACTATACTTAAAAGGGAATAAAAGAACTGAAATTCCAGAAAAAATTTACCAATTAAAAAAACTTAAATCTTTATTTTTAACGGAATTTTACGTAAAAAATCTATCGCCAAATATTGGTAATTTAGAGAATCTTAGCTTTTTAGGGCTTAGTACGATTCCGATTTTAACATTACCCGAGAATATTCAAAAATTAGAAAATTTAGTCCAATTAGCAATATATCATAGTCGAATCAAAAAAATTCCTTTATCCATTTTAAGGTTAAAAAAATTGAGGAATTTTCATGCTGATAAAAAACTAAAACCGCTTGATGTTAGTAAATTTTTAAAGGAAATTAGAAAGCAAGAGCTTCCTGATTTTCTCGAAAATGCTGCTTTCCAATTTCTTTTTCACAAAGAGAATTCATTAGACAAATTATCAAAAAGGAACTTGTTGAAATTAAGCCGGTTCTCTTCTCAAAAATTGATGACTGGGATTACCAATACGCTTTACAAAACCCATTCTTTAAGTTCTGAAAGCTACCCTATTAGACGTGAAACTGACCTTGCTCTAATCGGTAAAACCAACCTAAAATTACAAAAAGTCAAAGCCCACCTGAAAAACATTTCAAAAAAAATCACTCCTCAAACCACCCACGTCATCCTCGGAAAATTCACTGGTGAAATCGAAAGTCTCGCTTCCCGTGATTTCGTATTTGTCCGCGAAAACGAACTAAATCTCTGGTTACAAAAACAAGAAAATCCCTATTTACTCAATAGTTCGGAAGCAGAAATTGAGAATTTATCGCGCTTGCTATTAAGCCTTCAAAATGAGAACATTGACATCGCCTTGCAGATTATGGAGACGGGTGGTGTTCCTGAAATTTTACTGACTGATTTGATTATTGTTTTTAAAAAGTTGCCAGCGAGTAAGCAAAAACGAGCGATTCGGAAGTTGTTATCGCTGCATTTATCAGAAAAAGCATTAAAAGTAGTGTCTTTAAAAACGGGCTTGCTAAAAGCGGAAGACTTAGAAAAAAAGATTTTGGAATTGACCAATGAAACCGTGTTGGATGGTCTAAAAATTTCAAAATACCTGACTACTGATAAAAAATAAATCGGTAGTTTTAACTTTTCCTTCGACGACTTGTTCGCCTTTTTTATGTCATTCAAATAAAACGATTCTTATGTCAAATTCTATCAACTATCTTCCGAAAAGAAATGAGTACCATCCTTACTACGATACTTATATTAGTCTGATTCAAACAGACGATATTTTAAGTCATTTAATTTCAACAAAAGAAACGACTACGGCCTATTTAAAATCAATTCCCGCTGAAAAATGGGATTTTCGCTACGCTCCAGATAAGTGGACGCTGAAAGAATCGTGGATTCACGTTTTAGATACGGAGCGAATTTTTGCACATCGAGCATTGCGCATTTCGCGGGGAGATACTACACCATTGCCTGGTTTTGACCAAAATGAGTACGTGCCATTTTACAATGCAGAAAATAGAACTGCAAAATCCATTATCGAAGAATATGAGGCAGTGCGAGCTTCAACAATTCATTTTTTAAAAAGCTTACATCCTGATGCCTTGACGCGATTAGGTACGGCAAGTGATAGTCCAGTGTCTGTGCGGGCATTGATGTTTATGCTTGGTGGACATGAGTTGCATCATTTGAATTTGACGACAGAAAGGTATTTAAAATAGCTTCTGAGAACATGGTGATTTTAAAAATCACCATGTTCTTAAGTACCTTGTGGCAATCAACATGACCTCAACCTCTTCCCCGTAATAGTCCCGCAACGAAAATGACGACTGCAGCTCCCGTCACGCCTTTGATTAATGCTGCAACTAAGCCTACGCCGACTGAAATATTCAGTGTATCAAATATCCAACCACCAACCAAACTGCCGATGATGCCGATAATGATATTGCCTAAAATGCCATAGCCGCCGCCTCGCATTAAAAATCCAGCAATCCAGCCAACGACTGCACCAAAAATTAGTAAATACGCCCAATCAGGTAATTCCATTTTATAAGGTTTTTGATTTGAAAATAAGTGTCGGATTAAAGGTAGCTATTTTTTAGTATCTAAACGAAAGTAGAAAAATTGAGCTATCCTTTGCTCCGGCTGAAAAAGAAATTCGTGGTACGCACAGACTGAAGATAGTTAATGAATAAAACTAAATTCTTACGGTAAAATTGGGTAGCTTATTAATTTCGCGTCCTATAATAAGAATTTTTCTAAAAAATAGGGGTACTTTGCCCACCTTTGCATCATTATT
>CAYUNA010000305.1:0-5915 GCA_964445895.1 uncultured Saprospiraceae bacterium
TGGCAGCGAATTTTCGCTAACAATCGTTTTCTTTGTCCTAACTAAATTTAATAGTGCGTGGCATATTTTGGCAGTATTCAAAATATGGCACACTCAATTTAACAAGCCGCCATGAAGAACTTCATCAAAAAGACTATCCAATTTACGCTCATTCTATCGCTTACCTTTTTCTTGTATATGGCGATAATTCTTAGTCTTGGAACTTATAACGACTACCAGCCTGAAGCCGTAATTCCTTTAGAAGCTGCACAAAAATCATTGAGAAAAGTCATCGCCGATAGCACACTAAGTTTTCTCACCTGGAATATTGGCTACGGTGGTTTAGGTAAGGAATCTGACTTCTTTTTGGCAACCGAAAATATCTATTGGTCAAGTATCAAGGACGTCTTACCGAAAAAGGAACACGTTGAAAAAAATGTGAAAGGGATTACAGCATTTATCAAAAAAACGACAGCTGATTTTTTACTTTTACAAGAAGTCGATTTTAATGCCAAACGCAGCTACTTTATTAATGAATTTAAACAGTTAAGTCAACAAAAACCAGCATTCTCTGCATTTTTTGCCGATAACTATAATGTGCCACGAAACCCGATTCCATTTTTGCAACCCTGGGATACTTACGGTAAAGTTCGAAGCGGGTTAGCGACTTTTGCAGCCTATCAACCAACGGAATCTACTCGGTTTCAACTGCCAGGTGACTATGGCTGGCCAGATCAAATTTTTCACCTTGACCGTTGTGCTTCTGTGCATCGTTTTGACACTGATTTTGGAAAAGAATTAATTGTTATCAACATTCATAATTCCGCATTTGATAAAGGTGGTTTTTTGAAAAAGCAACAAATGGCATTTTTAAAAGAAATGATAACAGAAGAGTACGCGAATGGCAATTACGTTGTCATGGGCGGTGATTGGAATGTCTGCCCGACCGATTTTCCTTCTAATACTTTCCGACCAGATACACCCGCACGATCAGAATATAATATCGAAAAAAGTTATGTGCCTGCCGATTGGCAATGGTCTTTTGACCCTTCTGTGCCGACGATTCGAAAAACAGCCCACCCTTATATAACTGATTCTACAGCGATTTCTTTGATTGATTTTTATCTTGTTTCGCCCAATGTGACAATTGAAAAAGTCGAGGGGATTGATATGGATTTTGAGTATTCTGATCACCAGCCAGTGAGGATGGAGGTGCGCTTAGGGACGAAGTAGGTTTATCCCGATTTTTTTTAGACGAGGCAGTATCATAAGGAACGCGAACTAAATAACCTTTTGATACATCCCCTTTTAATCCAACCCTTCAAAACTCTACTCAAAAATCTTACAATTTTTTCGCTCCCCAAACATGAGTCTAATTAAGTACATGACCCTATTTATGTGGATAATTTTGACAGAGAGATAGAGTCATGTACTTATGTCCCGTTACCAGGTTTATTTTCTATAAAATTACATTCTTTCGTATTTCAATCACAATTTCCTTCCTTCCAAACTGTATTTTTACAAAAATAACAATTTATAAAAATATTTATACATTTTATTTATCGAGCTTTACAAATTATATATTTTAAAAATACGTTTATTTCCAATCAAAAAAATGGTATAATCTCTGTCACAATACTTAAATCTATTGAAAAAACATGTCCAGATAATCTCGTTCTTTTGTTTTAGATTTTAAAAGAAGATTATCTGTCGGAGAAGTTGGCACACCAATTGCAACATATTAATAAAATGATAATAGATAGGACGAGAATAAAGATTTCGAGTTCTTTCACCATAATCAACATAAAAAAGGCGGATAAAAGGAAAGCCCAATAATTATTTCAAGAAATGAATAATTGGCGACTCCTGACTTCCGTAAAGAATATAGGGTGAGTGTTTGTTCATAGTTTTTGTTTTTTATTTAGCCCCTCCGATATTTCGGAGGGACTTTTTTCTCTTTTTCAAACAACTTTCCCAATCCCAATTTAGACTAAAAATTAGTGTTTGTTCATAGTGTTTGTTTTTTGTTTTGTCCCTGTCAGAACTCTTTTGACAGGGTTTTTTTTGTCCTTTTTTTTAAAATGAAATCGTTTAAGTGCTTGGACCGAAATAACCTAAGTAGATAAGTCAAATTATTCAGGATAGTAAATGGCGATTGACAAAAAGTATCTCCTTGAATTTTTTTTTCAAAATCTCTACACCATTCTTGTGCCTTTTCCGCAATTCTTTTTTAATTTTGGACACTTAATGAATTTTACCTAATCCATCACCTGGACAAACATGGGTAAAATATTGATAATCAAAAACATAACAAAAAATGTCTTACGAAGCGGTAGGGAAGTTACTAAAAAAATACGACACCGAAAATAAAACGCAGACCTTTCAGGCGCGAGAATTCGTGATTGAAATGCCAGGTCAGTATCCACAAATGATTAAATTTCAATTGACTCAAGACCGTTGTGCGGCTTTGGATCCATTCAATGAAGGTGATCAAATTAAAGTTCAGTTTGACTTACGTGGACGAGAATGGAATGGAAAATATTTTACCAACTTGAATGCTTGGCGTTTAGAGAAAGGCGATGCTCCGGCACCTGAAGCCCCTCCAACACCAGCATTTGACAATACATTTCCATCGGCAAATGATGAGCCTTCTGCTCCCACAGCCACGACGACCACTAATAACGACGATTTACCGTTTTAACGGCGCATGGGAATACTGATAAATGTCTTGTCCTGACATAGCGTTACAGGATTCAAAAAAAAAATCCCCGTTACCGAAGTAACGAGGATTTTTTTTGCTTCAAATAGAAAACTTGATGGTTTTCACACTTTCTAAAATTATTTCTCCTCTTCCCCCATATCAAAGTCATTCAAAAATCCAGTATGGAAATCCCCTGCTCTAAACTTCGGGTCTCTCATTAATTTCTTATGAAAAGGCACAGTTGTTTTGATACCTTCCACAATAAATTCATTCAAAGCACGCTCCATTTTAGTAATACATTCCTCCCGCGTTTGTGCCCGACAAATCACTTTGGCAATCATCGAATCATAATATGGTGGAATGCTATACCCTGCATAAACATGGGTATCTACCCGAACGCCATGCCCTTTCGCACTGTGAAAAGAGGTAATCACACCCGGACTCGGTCGGAAATCTTTATAGACATCTTCTGCGTTGATTCGACATTCAATTGCATGCATTGCTGGGTAATAATTTTCACCAGAAATCGCGATACCTGCTGCCACTTTAATCTGCTCTTTTATCAAATCATGGTCAATTACTTCTTCAGTTACTGGATGCTCTACCTGGATACGAGTGTTCATTTCCATAAAGTAGAAATTTCGGTGTTTATCCACCAAAAACTCGACAGTTCCCACACCTTCATAATTGATGGCTTCGCCTGCTTTAATCGCAGCGTTGCCCATTGCTTCCCGCAATTCGTCGGTCATAAATGGCGAAGGACTTTCCTCTACCAATTTCTGGTGTCGACGCTGGATTGAGCATTCTCTTTCCGAAAGGTGACATACTTTACCGAATTGATCGCCGACAATTTGAATTTCAATATGACGTGGTTCCTCGATAAATTTCTCAATGTACATGCCGTCATTTCCAAAAGAAGCCTTTGCTTCCTGGCGCGCCATATTCCACTGACTTTCAAACTCTTCCTCTTTCCACACGATTCGCATTCCTTTTCCACCACCACCTGCAGTTGCTTTCAAAATTATGGGATAACCCGTTTTTTTAGATACTTTGAGACCATGCTGAAGGTCATCAATCAATCCACCAGAACCAGGAACACAGGGAACTTTTGCTTTTATCATCGTTTCCTTCGCCGTCACTTTATCGCCCATTGTACGAATGTGTTCTGGCTTTGGTCCAATAAATTTGATATCATATTCAGCACAAACTTCCGCAAAGTCTGCATTTTCAGCCAAAAAACCATACCCTGGATGAATTGCATCCGCATTGGTAATTTCGGCAGCAGCCATGATACTCGGAATATTTAAATAGGATTTTGCAGAAGAAGCTGGTCCGATACAGACTGCCTCGTCAGCAAATCGAACGTGCAGACTGGATGCGTCGGCAGTTGAAAAAACAGCCACCGTTTTGATGCCCATTTCCCGGCAGGTACGGATGATGCGTAGTGCAATTTCTCCTCGATTGGCAATTAGTACTTTCTTAAACATATATTTTCACAGTTGACGGCTCACGGTTGACGGCTTACGGAACAACTCGAATTAATTGAGTAATTCGCTTTTTACAGACAACCTACCGTTTCGATGAGAAGTAATTTTTTGAATGGAATTAATAGTTCAACATTGATTTGTTGATTTTCCATTTATTAAGGTGATTTGACCTATTTGATAAATTAAAAAAATATCTAACCTTTAGTGAATAAAGATTTTCTATTTAAAATTCATTACTAAAATGATTCGCAATTGATTAATTATCTTTTATAACAAAAAGCTACGCCCCGTATAATTAAGGTTTTCGGTGCATTGTCAAATAAATAACCAACTTGATTAGCCAATCAATTTAGCTTGGGTCAATCAAAAACAGCACCTGATTGTACTCAACCGGCTGTGCATCCTCAACCAATACTTTCACTACTTTCCCTGCTACTTCCGATTCAATTTCATTAAATAATTTCATCGCTTCGACCACACAAACGGTATCACCAACAGCTACATCGTCGCCGATTTTTAAATAAGGAGGTTTGTCGGGAGCAGGTGAGCGATAAAATGTACCAACAATTGGAGACAAAACCTCTAGATACTTACTCGTATCTTCTCCTTTGGATTCTTCTTTTTTTGCTGCAGGAGCGGGTGCCGGTGCAGGTGTTTCTGCTACAGCAGTTGTTGCTGGTTGAGGCATAGCGGTGGTAGAAGGAAACGGTACAAATTGCTGTTGTGGATTAACAACTTGAGTAGTTTTTGTTTTGCTATATTTTTCAGTTCGAATAGCAATTTCAAATTCACCATCTTTCACTTTAAATTCCGTTAAGCTTGACTTGTTAACGAGCTTTACTAGCTCCGTAATTTCTTTAAATGTCATATCTTGTTTTTTAGTAGGTGCAGGGTTTAGGTTTGGCAAATATTTTAGAAATAATTAAGGGACTAACCTATCTTATAACTCAAAAATAGTCTGATTGTTGAGTCATTACGATTTTACTCGCTCCACATAATCTCCTGTACGCGTATCTATTTTGATGCGATCACCTTGATTGACGAATAATGGAACACGAACTTCTCCTCCTGTTTCTATCGTTGCTGGTTTTAGTGTATTGGTAGCCGTATCGCCTTTGATTCCTGGCTCTGTGTAAGTAATTTCTACTTCCAGGTACTGCGGCAATTCCATCTGCAATGGTATATCTTTGGCTGCATGAAACAAAATATCTACGTCCATATTTTCTACCAAAAACTCTGGATTGTCAATCAATGAGACGTCCATAGATGTTTGTTCGTAGGTTTCATTATCCATAAAGTGATACCCAAAATCATCTTTATATAAAAACTGAAATTTACGACGTTCGACGCGTACTTCCTGAATTTTATGACCTGCTGGAAACGTATTATCGACGACTCGACCATGCGTTAAACTTTTCAATTTTGTTCGGACAAATGCATTCCCTTTCCCTGGTTTCACATGCTGAAACTCCACAACTGACCAGATGTCATTATTGTAGTCAATACACAATCCTTTCCGAATATCTGACGTACTTGCCATTGTTTGATTTTTTTATTAAAATTATTTTTTTTAGTTATATTATTAGTATACGCAGCGCAAAGATAGGAAAAAGTCGCAAATGTTTACTGTTAATTTTACGATGTTCAAACAGCGAATTTTCGCCATTCACATTAACTATTAATCTCTAATCATTAAGCATTTAAGTGCTCGGACATATTTATTTGTGGAATTTTAGGATTAAGATTTT
>CAYUNA010000306.1:0-5898 GCA_964445895.1 uncultured Saprospiraceae bacterium
AACCTCGCCCCTAACCTACCCTCGAAAAATGGCTTTAGCCATTTTTCGAAAATACTAAATGACTTTTTACACAGTGTATTAGGAGAACTCAAAGTACATTTCATTATCTAATTTTTGTCCGCCCGACCACGGGATTTTTAGTTATAGATGCAATCATTTTGATTTTTTGCTAAAAAATTAAAATGATTGCATCTGAAAAAAAAATACCATTTTGTTTTCTCCTAATTTTCCCTAAATTTACCCCATGCCAAGAAAATTCCCACATTATCGACAATTGGACACCATGGATTGTGGGCCAACTTGTGTGCGCATGATTGCCGACCATTTTGGGCGCAAATATTCCTTGCAGAAACTGCGAGAGTTGAGTCATTCTGACCGGGAAGGCGTATCGGCATTTAGCATTTCAGAATGTGCCGAAGCCATTGGTTTAGAGACGGTTGCTGTAAAAATTGGTTTTGAAGAAGAAGGTGATGACCCCGATTTTTTTGACCTCCCTACCCCATTTGTGGCGCACTGGAATCACCGGCATTTTTTGGTGGTGCATAAGGTCGATAAAAAGTACATTCATGTGGCAGACCCGGCGTATGGGTTGGATAAATTTTCGCATAAGAAGTTTAGAAAAAACTGGGCAACCGACGGTGATAAAGGCATTGCGATAATGATGGAGGCGGGTCCGGAATTTTTTGAACATCCAGAGGAAAAAATTGAAAAGACGGGATTTTCGTTCCTGTTTAAATTTATGACACCGTATAAAAAGCTGTTGATTCAACTGTTTTTGGGGGTTATTATTGGGGTGTTGATTTCTTTGGTTTTTCCTTTTTTGACGCAAGCGATTGTCGATGTTGGCATTCAAAATAACGACCTCAATTTCATCTTTTTAATCCTTTTGGGTCAGCTCGTTTTATTCATTAGTCAAGTCATTGTGCAGTTTATTCAAAATTGGATATTGCTACACATTGGTGCGCGCATTAACGTTCGGCTACTCTACAATTTTTTAACGAAACTCATGCGCCTCCCCATTGGCTTTTTTGATACCAAAATGACGGGTGATTTGGTGCAACGAGTGCTTGACCACCGGCGTATTGAATTATTTTTGACAACCTCAACGTTGGGCATTGTTTTCTCGATTGCCAATTTCCTGATTTTTGGAATCATCTTATACATTTACAACCCTCTAATTTTCGGTATCTTCTTCGTATTCAGTGTTTTATACATGATTTGGATAATTGCGTTTTTAAATAAAAGAAAGAACGTTGACCATCTTTTATTTAAAGAAAGAGCTGAAAATCATCAGACACTTATCGAGTTAATTCACGGAATGCAAGAGGTCAAATTGCAAAATAGCGAATACAAACGCAAGTGGTATTGGGTGCATATTCAGGCGCGACTTTTTCGAGCAAATATTAAGTCTTTATCGGTGACGCAGTGGCAAGATGCCGGAGCGAATTTCTTCTCGCAAATCAAGGATATTTTCATTATTTTTATCGCTGCCAAAGCTGTTTTAGAAGGAGCCATGACGCTGGGAATGATGTTGGCAATTCAGTACATTATTGGTCAATTGAATGCGCCGTTGAAGCAGATGATTCAGTTTGTGCGGACATGGCAAGATGCAAAGATTAGTCTCGAACGTTTGGGGGAAATTCATACGATGAAAGAGGAGGAAGCACCCGAAGGCAATCAGATTTCGGTGCTGCCAGCGAACACGGATTTTCACATAGAAGCTGTTAATTTTAAATACAATGAACACTCAGATTTGGTGTTAAAAAACATCAATTTGACCATTCCAAAAGGGAAAATAACGGCGATTGTGGGGACGAGTGGCAGTGGTAAAACAACGCTCGTCAAATTGCTGCTCGGATTCTATCATCCAACTTCTGGACGCATCAAAGTAGGCAATAGTTTATTGAAAAATATCAGTAGCCGTTTTTGGCGTAGTCAGTGTGGGGCGGTGATGCAAGACGGGTTTATTTTCTCGGATTCTATCGCCAATAATGTGGCAGAAAGTGAGGACGTCGTCGATAAAGCTAAACTTTTAAAAGCGGTACAAATTGCTAATATTCAGACCTTTATCGAGCGTATGCCTTTGGGCTACAATACCAAAATTGGCAAAACGGGAAACGGTTTGAGTCGGGGTCAGGAACAGCGATTATTGATTGCGCGGGCGGTGTACAAAGACCCGAAGTTTCTGTTTTTTGATGAAGCGACGAACGCTTTGGATGCCAATAATGAAAAGACGATTGTAGAAAATTTAAACCAATTTTTTAAAGGTCGAACGGTCGTGGTGGTCGCGCATCGGTTGAGTACAGTGAAGGATGCTGACCAAATTGTGGTACTCGAAAAAGGTGAGTTGATTGAACGCGGGACACACGAGGAATTGACGGCATTGCGTGGGGCATATTATAAATTGGTGAAAAATCAATTGGAATTAGGGACTTGATTTAACGTGACGCAATTTTTCAAATTGCGAGAGCCGAAAATCCACGATTTTCATAAGTCGCAATTTGAAAAATTGCGTCACGTTAAGATGCTTACAAAAATCAAAAATGGCAAAAAAACTCATCAATAATCCAGACGATATTCGCCTCACCGAACAACACGAAATCGAGGCGATTATGGGCAATCCACCTGGTCGATTACTAACTTCAGGCAATTACTTGTTTCTTGGCGGCATCCTTTTGTTGCTGGCTTTGGGCTATTTTTTGCCATACCCTGACGTGGTAGAAGCGAAGGTAAAATTAGTCTCCGACGACCCGCCCATTCGATTGGTACCCCGAACAAGTGGGCGATTAATTCATTTTGAAATAATAGACGGCAAGGAAGTTTCAAAAGGCGATTTACTGGCGGTCATCGACAATGCTGCGCAATGGGAAGATGTTTTAGAAATTGATATTTATTTAAAACAACAGCTTAAAAATCTGACTGTCAATGAATTAAATCCAAAAAACTTTCCTAAAGGTTTAAATTTAGGGGAAGTACAAACGCCGTATGCTGTTTTTATTAATAACTTAGAAACGGCTAATTTTAATAAAAAAAACGATGCAACAAGCGCACAATTGGAGAGTTTGGACGAGCAAATTAAAAATTATGAGGCGTCTAATGTTTCCTTAGAAAAACGTAAGACAGAGGGCAAAGCAGAGTTAGCATTGGTGAATTCAAATTTTGCAAGAATAGAAAAGTCTATAGAAGCAGGTGTTGCAAGTCCGTTAGATTTAGAAAGAATACAAATCCAACGTAGTCAAAAATTGCAAGAAATTGAATTGATTGCCAACCAAAAAGCAGCTAATGATGTGGCCATTAATCAATTGAAAAATCAAAAAATTGACTTGCCCCAACGTAGCCGAATGTCGCAAAATGAATATGATTTGAAAACCGTCGCCGCTTACGAAAATCTAAAGAGTGCCATCCATCAATGGTCCACTAACTACTTAATCGTTGCGCCCATCAGTGGAAAAATTTCAATTAATAACTTGTTGACTATCAATCAGTTTGTCCAAGCAGGAGAAGAAATCATCACCATCATTCCCGCTCACCAATCCGTCTATGGACTCGCAGAACTGGGACAACAAAATATTGGTAAAGTCAGCTTAAAAGATAGTGTCAAAATTAGATTAGCAGGTTTTCCTTATTACGATTATGGTAGTTTGGCTGGTAAAGTTGAGCAAATTTCATCATTGCCAGACAATGATTTTTACCGCATTAAAATTGTCTTTCCTAAAGAACATTTATCCCTTAAAAATGATAGTTTGAAAGTAAAAACAAGCTACGATAAATACATTCCCGTAAGACAAGAAATGGAAGGAACAGCCAGCATTATCACCGAAGAAAACACCTATTTAGGACGAATATTCAATCGCCTGCGAGGTACATTTGATTAGTGTTTACGGGGTATGGCAACATCCCTTATTTAAAAGGTCTTCTTTGCGTCCATTCATCTTTGGGTTCAAAATAACTGACAATTCGACCTAAAAACCAGTTAATAAAGCCATTACAGGCACGGACATAGCCGTGTAAATTTTCGGGTTCGGCACCTACGCTACTTTTAATCTCCATCGCCGTTCGAGAAAAAATGATTTGTTCTGCTTTTAATTCAATGCCTTGTTCAACCAGATTTAGTAAGACGTTGAGGTAGAGTTTATGTGAGTGATTATACGATGGTTCAAAACCTAAAAAGTGGGCATCGTATTCTTTTCCTTTGGCAAAAGCAGTATGAAAAGCAACCAATTTTCCTCCCTCAACATTAGGGTCAAAATAGCCATAGAGTTTAAACTTATCGCCTAATTCTCGTTTTAAATCTAAAAAATAATCGGGTTTCAATTGTACCATATTAAAAGCAACGCGGTCTGCGACATTGCTAAATAATTGAAAAATTTCTGGCAATAAAACTTCAATTTGCGAAGCATTTAATTCTCTGACTTCCAAACCAATAGCGCATTTCTTAGCTTTTTTCAAACGGGTTCGTGCCTTAGAGGTCATAGCAGCCAAGTAGCCCTCATAACTGCCCCATTCTGGTCGAATCGGGAGAAACATATTGGGATTAAATGTAAAGTCATGGAAGTTCCGTCCTTCTAAATATACTCGACCCTCACGCCACTCATGTAAATCTTTGATAAAATAACCGTGTACTTTTGTGCCGTCCTTTTTCAAACAAGCAGAAAGTGCTTTAATCGCCTCATCTACTATTGGAATGCACTCTGCGTCACTCACATAATTTTCATTAAAATAAAAACCATGCTCGCCCGTCAAGAGGTTATTGCCGACAATGAGGAGATTGAAATTTAAGGGGCTGGAGAGTTTTTGTTTAAGCCATGTTGAAAATTTAAATTCCGTCATTTCTTCCCGCAGTTCCTTGATGGACTCTTTGGTTTTATAGTGGTATAACGGACAGAATGCCACACCACACGGAAAGTCGTCTTTATAAAAAATCAAATACCGAAACGTAATTTTTATTGAAGGAGTCGCCTCTACTACTTTCAAATAATCGCGATGCAAAAAGCAATTGTTTGCTGGTTGGGCAGTCTCCCAATCGGTTGGCACTTCATCGATAGAACGAAAAACAGCAACTTTCATTTGAGGATTGGATAGTGGGATTCCTTGGTGCTGATTGGCGATCATTTCGGAACTTAACATAGATTTCGTACAAAAACTCATGATAATATTTTTATTAGAACGCGAAACTAACAGTTCATCGCTTGTTATTGTTTTGTTTTCGACAGATTAACTAATATTTAAGGTAAAATGGCGGTTAGTACTTTGTGAAGTAAGTTTCCTTATATTTTGAGAAGCGAGAAAATCGGAAGATTTTCGAGCTTCAAACACCTCACTCCCCCGCGCCTGCGGCGCGGGGCGGTGGGGTGTTAAGGGAGCAAAACGGTTTTTGCAAACCGTTTTGCTCCCTTAAAATCCCTTCGGGAAAACATAAGGAAACTTAATTTACACTGTACTTAGTGGATTAGTTATCTATTTTTTTAATAAAAGAACTACTTTTGCAGAATTGGTTCTGAAACGCCCTTTGGGTTCGATTCCTAAATGAATGAATTTAACTTGACCAGCGATTCCCGCTTTAGAAAAAAATTCGGTAAAAGAGGATTAGGAGAACTCAAGATACAGTTCATTATCTAATTTTTGTCCGTCCGCACCACGAGTTTTTTATTTATAGCGGTAATCACATTATCAAAAATAATTTTTGTCGGGTCAAGTGAGTACACTGTAACAAAAGTTTCTTTGGTTTTTAAGGAAGGAGAAAATTGCAAATTTTCGACCTCCAATAAGACAATGCACGTTGCCTGCGGCAACGCGTGTGGGGTTCTTGAGGATGAAAAATGATTTTTGCAAAATCATTTTTCATCCTCAAACTCCTCTTGTTTTAAATGCAAAGAAACTTTTGTTACACGGTAATGA
>CAYUNA010000307.1:0-5898 GCA_964445895.1 uncultured Saprospiraceae bacterium
TTAGATATTTTCACATACGTATTTGTTATTTTTAAACAAGTCTATTGCTTCATAATTTTACTTTATTCAGCAAAACCATAAAGCAATGAAACCTATATTTTTATCTCACAATGGTGATTGACCCAGTGAGTACATTATTTTCCTCATCGTTTAATCGAATAACATAGTAGTAAGCACCAGCAGAAAGTGGTTCTTTATTATTATTCACACCGTTCCAAGTATTTAAATAGCCCGTTGTATTAAAAACCTTTGCGCCCCACCGATTGAAGATTTGTAAATCATTATCTGGGAAAGATGCAATATTTGTAACCGTCCAAGTGTCATTGATGCCATCATCGTTTGGAGAAATGGTATTGAATATTTGTGGATTACATTGTTGGTCAATAATAACCATTCCATCCACTTGACAACCATTGAAGTCTGTAATACTAAGCATATAAGTACCACCAGCGAGTTCAGTTCGAGATATTGCTGTTGAACCATCTGACCACATAATATTATAGGGACTTGTACCACCCGTAATGGTTGCGATAGATGTACCATCAAGATCACCAGTACAGGTTTCTGGTGTTTTATCGAAAGCAACCATTAGGCTGTCGCTTGGTTCTGTTACCGAGATACTATTCATACTGGTACAACCAGCAGCGTCAGTGACGGTATAAGCATAGTCGTTAGCAGCTAAATTATTAAGCATATCTGTGGTTTCACCGTTTGACCAAGTGTAAGCAAATGGAGCAGTTCCTCCGTTGATTTCTAATTCGATAGCACCATTTTCGTCTCCTTTACAGGAAACATTAGAGATGATAGGATTAGCAGCAAAACCAACTAAATCAACATTAAACATAGACGATGCACTCACATCACAATCTTCATCAAATACCCGAAGTGTTACTTGTTTTGCACCTGCGCTACCGTAAGCTACACCGACTGGATTGATTAAATTAGATGTTTGCGGAAAGGCATCTGGACCAAAGTCCCATTCAAAAGTAACTGCATTTATATCCGCATCTCCTGTGTAAAAGAAATTGTACACAGTACCACAATTACTTGTTTCTGCATCAAAATCGAAAGCAGAGGTGAAGCAGTCTGGACTGGTATCGTCTACAAAAGGAGGTACTAAACCTCCAGCATTTCCTTCAGAAGTGCCACAATTTGGACAACCTCCGAGGGTATAAACTATCGTTCCAGTTGCATTGCTTTGCGTTCCTGCCGAACTACAGAATGTGCCCCAGGGTATCGTTTGCGCATTCAGTCCTACGTGCAGTAGGAGGAATGCGGTTATTATTAAGTATGTTTTTCTCATGGTTCTGATTTTTTTCAAAGATTGAAAATGATTGATGTACTATTTACAATCTATAAAATTATTGAATAGCAGTATTTTATAGTTCTTCATCAATCAAGAATCCAGTTAAAATCAAATCATCTACATTTGCCAAAATTGGCTCTATTAAAGTACCTGCAGGGAATGCGATTATTCGAGTACCTCGAGTAAAATTAGAACGAAGGAATTCCATAGGTTCATTATTAACTTTCAGGTATCCAATTTCATCATTTGATAACCCACTTTTTACGAAAAATACTTTTCCTTCAGGTACTGTATAAGAACCATCTTGAATAAAATTCACAACCAAAGACTCAATAAGTAGAGAATTGTCAACTAACACCCCAGTACACATACAATCTTCTACAACTTGACCAGATGGCA
Organism: uncultured Saprospiraceae bacterium; assembly: GCA_964445895.1. GTDB lineage: Bacteria > Bacteroidota > Bacteroidia > Chitinophagales > Saprospiraceae > CAYUNA01. Next base: position 1,706 of record CAYUNA010000307.1, read on the forward strand.
ATGCAGGCATATTAGGAGTCGTTGGATGAATTACAAAAGGACTAATCCCAAGCCCTTTTAACTTTACATGAGGTCCTCCAGCAAGAATCCAAAAGGTTTTCCCATTCGGGACGGTATAATTTCCAACCCCTTGTACCACATATTGTCCATAAATCCCTTGGGGTAAATCATAAGAGGCACCTGGTGCGGAAAAAGGTAATTCTGTTGTAGTTAATTCAATGCTATTTCCACCAGAAAGCGAAATAGTATTACCATCAATACTTAATGTTTGTATTTCATTAGTCGCGCTGGTGTCAATAGAAATTCCACTTGGATTAGAAGAACCATCAGGATTTTCTAAAACTAATTCGCCGTTTTCTAAACCAAGTGACTGTATTTCATTCGTATCACTATTATCAAAAGCAACGCCGTCTCCATTTGTATTTCCATCTGGATTTTCCAAGAAAAGTTGTCCACCTTGACTAATTAGGTTTTGCAACTCATTCGTATTTGAATCGTCTAAGCTACCACCTGTAGAGCTAGATAAAGCCACTGGAGTTCCAACAATAGAACCGTCTGGGGCAACGATAGACAATTCACCATTGTCAAAGCTTAAAGTCTGTAATTCGTTAGTAGAATCACCATCATCGTCACCTATCGTTGTTAAGGCAACCAAGGCAGTATTTGCGATAAAAGCAGTGTCTGTAGTTTGTGAGAAAGCAGCAGTTTGCGCAAAATCAGCTACTCCAGCAGAGTCTGCATAAATAGCGGTATTGGCTGTTTCGGCAGAGGCTGCAGTATTAGCTCCTTCCGCATATAGTGCATAAGGAACCGAGATGATTTTGTTTGCACCCATCAATTCATAGTTACCCGCATTAAACGGGTCAAACTCAATACGTAACCAATACTCACCTTGCCCCCATTCAATATCCTCAAAGGCCGTTTGCGCGCCACCAGGAACAACGCTTCCTTGTCCAATTTCAATGGTAAACAAACCAAACTGATCCGTTTGTGGAGTATGAATTTCAATCCACTCATTGATACCATTCGCACTACCTCGCACGATAGTCGCCCGAATGCCAATAGTCGATTCAAGAATATTGTTATTTTGATTATCCTTGGCGAGTGCTTGATAGCATACAGCCTGAGGGGCTTGAGCCCAGAGATTAGAGGAAAAAGCTCCGATAAGTAGAGCAATTAGTAATAAGTTTCTCATAATACGTTCAATTTGGAATATGTAATTTGTGAAAATATATTAAAATGAGTCGAGGCTGCAGTAATTATTTAATCAAAAGCAACTTTGAATACTCATTGTGAAATATCATATTAACTGATGTTACTCACTTTGTAAATTTCGTGTCGAAAATTTTTAGCTCATTGCCTAATATGCGAACCGCCACGAAGGGGTTATCCCTTGAGAACCCCGCAGGCGAATAACGAAATCTTAGCTAAAGTAAATTACTTTTTGCGCCACATTTAAATTCATTTAGAATATAAGCAGGTGCGTAACATCAGATATTAATTTCGCTATAAAACTGGAATGTCCAATTTATAGTCGTTAAATGTCTAACTCAGTAAATTTAAAATCTTAAGGGTAAGTAGTCTAGCTGTTGTCTAAGTGTAGTAAAATGAATATTTTGAATTAAATCAAAAACAAAGCCAAAACAAGGATGGTATTATATGTGAAATTAATATGTAAAATCAACTTTAACTTTTTTGTTACAAACAGTGAAAATTAGGGGATGAGCTGCTTTTTACGGTAATATTTTAAAGACTGTGGAAGTCTTTTTGGGATATTTTGATATTCTTGAAATGTAGAAAAGTGCATTAGCTTAACGTTATTTTCACAATCTCAAACTTTGTGATTATGCGAGTTTTCTTGTATCTTCGCATTTGAGATTATCCAATATCTAAAAAGCACCTTTACTTGTTCCTTACAAACAAGTTATTCCCACCACTAAGTCATTCGTAGTTCCCTAATTTACTCAGGATTATTTAAAGAATGTTGCAACTTATTTTTTAAATAATTCTAAGTAACGAGCTACGACTTCATTTTTTACAATTAACTTTCAATTATGAAAAGATTCTTAGGCTTTGCGGTCATCGTGTTGACATTGGCGAGTTGTCAAAAAAAAGAAGCAGTCGTTTCCGAAATCAATACGGAAAAATTGAATGTGCTTAGCTCTGCTGTTATCAATCAAACGATTTACGATATATTGGAAACCACGCCTGTTTTTGATTGGGAAATGGTAGATGACCACACATTATTTAGTGCAGGGATGCAAAGTGACCGCGTTTTTGAAATTGGCTATCAACCTGTTGGTTTTCAAAATTTACCAGAAAGAATTCACGAGATTGATATTCATTCTCCAGATTGGCAGGACGTTCAAAATAAGATTTTGACTATTATTTTAAACGGTGAAAAAGAACTTAATCCGAAAATTGAATTAACCGATTTGCTTGCCTTTGGTTACCCAAAAGTATTACCAAATATGGCCGTGTTGATTTCTAATGAAAAAACCATATCAAATTTACGGAATCTTCCCGAAGTTCGTTTTTTAGAAGCAATGGGCTATTCATTGCCTTCGCAAAATGTCGAATCCCGTAATATTTTTGGATGTAATGGGGCAGGACCGAATTTTGATATTGATGAGAATGATTACACTACGATTGCGCCAGACGCTAAGCAATCCTGGCATCACGAATCCTCTAAAATTACCGAAGCATGGGAGCATACTTCAGGCGAAGGCATCACAATTGTCGTCATAGACACAGGACTTTCTGATGACCAGGAGAACCTTGGTGATAGCTTTAATAGTGGTCTGTCAGAAAACCGAACCGTTGAGCGATTGAGTACGCATTACACGGGAATGCTTTGGTGGAAAGAGCTTGACCCACCTCACGATGAATGTGGTCATGGCACAGAAATGTCTGGCATGGCAGCTGCTCCACGAAGCGACGATGGCAATTCTGTCGGGGTTGCTTACAATGCAAATTTGATTGGTATTCGTGCTGTCAATGATGTAATAATTGATGGTTCAAATGATAAAGATGGTGTTAAAGATGCTCTGGTTTATGCAGGCGACCGCGATGATGTGAAGGTGATTAGTATGTCTATCGGTAGTCCGTTGTCGAGCGGGACGGTAGAGGATGGTATCTATTACGCTTATAATAAAGACAAGATGATTTGTGCCGCAGCAGGAACTTCTTTGAATATTACGACCAATGTGGTCAACGTAATTTTTCCTGCCAACATGTCGCAAACTGTCGCAGTAACGGGTGTGAAAGATAAATTTCCATTGGAACGGTGCAGTACTTGTCATGATGGAAGTCAAGTTGATTTTGTGATGCCAACCGAGCGTGTAGGAGATAGCGATAATGGACCAATTACTTTGTCAAGCTATTCTGACACGCCGAATTATTCGGGCGGTTCGTCGCCGTCGGTATCAAGTGTTGCAGGGATTGCAGCGTTGGTTTGGGCAGCACATCCACGTTTGGGACGTGCTAATATTTATAAATTGATGTATGAACACTCCTCTAATTTTCCCAATAGAGATAGTAACCTGGGTTGGGGAATTATTGATGCAGAAGCAGCTGTTCGTTTTCCGATTTTGCCGAATGATGCGCCGAATGGGTTATAAGAAGTAAGTGCCTGGTAATCAATTTCCAAAATAAAAAATACAATTATGAAATTATTTAAAATATTCACGCTCATTGGCTTGTTAGGCCTATTCGCTTGTGGAAAAGATAATTCCAAGCCTGTCCCAACTTGCGAAGATTGCAATTTTGATTGTACTGATCCAGCAGACGATACAGTTTTGACTAATAATTGCAAGGATAATTTTGATTGTATATTTGAAGTCACTGCCAATGCTTCATTCAATGACAACGAGTTTAATGGTGTTGGAAGTGGCAATAAAAATGTTTTTGAAATCACCTCTTCTACTCAAGGGTCTGCTGCAATTGCAGATGATGAGTTTGATAATATTCTGGTTTTTGAATTAGCTGCCGAGCAAGAAAGTTTTGATGTAGAGGGTGCTGATTTAGAATTATTGAATGCCCATTTTCGTAGAGTTTGTTTTTGTGCTGAAACGGATTTTAAAAAAGCAACAGGAGGCTGTCTACAAGGCTTGAAAGATGAAAATGGGAATTGGTTTGTCCAGGGAAATTTGGAAATAACTTATTCATGGGGTGTGATGGAAACGAAATTTGAT
>CAYUNA010000308.1:0-5893 GCA_964445895.1 uncultured Saprospiraceae bacterium
CAAAATAAATTAAAACGATACACCATTTTAATATGAAATATATCTTTATTGTTCTTCTTTGCTTTCTTTTTACAACTGGTTTTACACAAAATAAACAGTCGAATTTCGTGCAAATGCAGGAAGTTCAACTTGCACCGCCTATTTTAAATTTTGACCAAACCTTCTTCAAAGAAAAAACCACTGTCCAACTCGAATTAGGTTTGAAAAATGTAGCCATTCATTATACTTTAGACGGTAGTGAACCGACACGAAACTCCCCACGTTACGAGCAGCCAATTTTAATAAAAAAAACGACGATGCTAACGACCAAAGCTTTTCATGAATGTTGTCAAGCAAGTGAAATAGTTGTCGCTCATTTTTTTAAAGTATCTGATAAAAATCAGACAAAATCAGCCATTTTAACTCATATACCCCACGAAAATTACTTAGGCAATGGCACAAATACTTTAATGGATTTTCAAAAAGGTACAACAGATTTTAAAGATGGGAAATGGCTAGGATTTACTGGAGAAGATGTCGAATTAGTTATTGAATTTTCTAAAAAAAAGGCATTAAATGAAGTAGTCATCAGCACGCTTGGCAATACAGATGCGTGGATATTTTTGCCTGTTGCTGTAGAAGTTTATCAATCAAAGAAAGGTAGAAAATTTAAGCAAATTGGGGCAAAAGCAGGTTTCAAAAATGAAAAAAACACCCAATCCGGTTTTAAATTTTTAACGCTAAATCTTTTTTCTAAACGACAACGATTTTATAAAATAATTATCAAAAATCAGGGTTTGATTCCAACGTGGCATGTTGGGAAAGGGACGGCGGCATGGTTATTTGTTGACGAGATTTTATTATATTAACTATGTTAAGTAACGATGAGTTACTAAGTACGCGGACATATTTATTCGTGGAATTTTAGGACTAAGATTTTTCAATAAAAAGACTCACTTAAAAAATCTGTACTCGCATTCCCACATTTAATCCTACCGACCAATAATTCTGTTGCAACGGATAATTCGAGTTCGTGAAAGAATCCATATAATATCTGAAATGTGGCTCTGCCATCAGATGCAGTCGATTACTTATTTTATAATTCAAACCAACACTTCCAAACAAGCTCATACCAACAGATTTATTAAACGCTTCGTAATGAGACTCTTCCGTAGACGTAAAATTCACGGGCGTCAGATTGGGACTCAAAAACTCACCTTTTTGCTCAAATAATACATTGAAATACGCTCCACCGTTTAGCGAAAGTGTCCAATTCCTATCACGGACTTCGTAGCCCAGAATGACCGGAATATCCACCATTTTAAGTCGATTGTAAGTCGTTTTGATGCGCTGCCCAATGATAGTATCGATTTGTGTACCGATGATATTGCCATTCACATCTTTGACTTCGTAAATTTCAATGTCTGTAGTTGTTCCATCAAAAAGGTCTAATTTTTCGTTGATTTGTGTATACGCCACTCCCGACCGCAGCGCAAGCCCATTTGCCAATACCATCGATGCCCGAACGGTCGAACTAAAGCCCAATCGGCTCGATTCTGTGCTATCCCGAATCATTGCATAGCCCGCCAAATCGCCACTTTTATCTACTAAAGTTCGATTGGCATATTCTGGTCCGGCGAGCACGTCGATGTACAGACGAGGAGGGCCTTTTTTTCCGTTATCATACGGATTAAAAGCGTAGCAAGGGTCTGGCTTGCCATGAAATAACTCTGATGGTTTGAGCAATTCAAGGGCGTTTAAATTGTTGTTTTCATCCCGTTTCTTAGTTAAATCAGCGGATGTAGGTTTAGAATTTTCAGTAAGATTAGATGTCGTTGTCAATGCGTTTTCTAACTCGGTGTTAATACCATTTTTTGAATTAACATTTTGGTCAAACCTTGCGTCGGATGAAGCATTTTGACGAATATTTGTAGCGGACTTTACAAAGGGCGTAGAATTTGAAATAGGTTTAGAAATAGAATTTTTCGTTGGTTTGTCAATTAGATTATTCGTCGTATTATCAATCGTTGATGATTCAGCATTTAAGGGAATATTTTTATTAGAATTATTATTATCAGCAATCGTTTTATTAACATTTCCGTCCAGAACAACAGTTGTTTCAGCTGTAGATTTTTCCTTAAAATTACCTGAAACTTCCTCTTCAACCTCTCCCCCACCGTGCGCCGTGTATCGAATGCCGTATGCCGCTACAGCCAGTAGTAACACCAACGCCAGCCACTTCCCGTACCGTTGAAATAGCAAAAGTCCTCGCGTTTTTCGCGACCGTTGATTGTCTATTGCATCCCAAAGTCCGGCCGGCACTTCAGAAGCATAGCCTCCAAGCTTTTCTTTAAAAATCTCGTCTGTCGTGTTCGGTGTCTTCATCTGAACGATTTTTAAACAATGTAGAACGTTCATTTCAGGCTACGTTTTGAAGTTTAAGCACCATGCCTTGCAACATTTTTCGAGCCTTCACCAATTGCGACCGCGACGTACTCTCGCCGATACCCATCAATTCGGCAATTTCGGCGTGACTGTATCCTTCTATCACGTAAAGGTTAAAAACTACCCGATAGCCTTCGGGCAAAGTTGCAATCAATTTCAATAATTCCTCTTCGTGCAAATGTGCAAAAACGGTAGGGTCGGCAGCCCCTTCCTGATAGCCTTCCAATCCAATTTGTTCTCTTTGATAGCTGCTTTTTTGGTAGTTTTTGATAGCCACATTGACCATCACCCGCCGAATCCAGCCTTCAAAAGAACCTGTTGCTTTAAACGTATGAATTTTATTAAATACCCGAATAAATCCTTCTTGACACAAATCTTGTGCTTCCGAATTGTGTCGAGCATATCGCCTGCAAACCGTCAACATCTTACCTGCATACAATCGAAAAACCTCCTGCTGTGCAGTGCGGTTTTCATTGATGCAGCCTTTGACTAATTCTTGCTCGGTCACAGGTGATTTTTTGATAAAGAAGATATTGTTTAAGGCGGTTTACAATGGGAAGATACGCTAAGTCTCGCTTTCGTTGCCTGACTCGCCTATTTTTTCCCTTAATTTCCGTATTTTTTGGGAAACCTTTTTAAAATAAATGCGTTTTGCCTGATTTTTTACATAAAAAAAATGGCGGTTTACCAAATGTAATGCTATAATTCTTTAGCTATCATCAGTCCGTCCGCACCACGCTTTTTCTAGTTATAGATGGAGCAAGATTAGATTTTTTAATAAAAATCTAATCTTGCTCCATCTGAAAAAAAATAATCAGGGGTGCTTACGGCCAGATAACGGATAAAGTACAGCATTACATTTGATACACCGCCAAAAAAAAGACCCGAACCAACTATGTGATTCGAGTCTTTTAGAATAACGTTTACCCAGAAAACAGCAAATGACTCTAACGTTTGGTTAGGTGCTATCTGCCGAAAACTGTTCGCCGTTTATAGACTGTATTATTTTTTAAACAAACCGCCCAAGATTTTCATCCCGAAACCAGCTGCTTCATCCATGATGCTACCATCGCCATCTTTATCTAAAAATCGCGTCGCCAAGTCCATCATTGGATTGTTATTTGCTTTTTGTTTTTGAACAGTGCCATTCAATAAAGAAGATAAGCCGTCCAATCCCAAGTTATTTTGCTTCTTCTGCTTACCCAACATACCCATCACCATAGGTGCCAACATGCTCATCAAATTCCCAGATTGTCCAGAAGACAAGCCACTCACTTTGCTTAGCATATCCATTGCGTTACTTTGTTTTCCACCCAAAATATGCTTTAAAATTCCAGCACCGTCAGTTGCGCGACTACTTGGAGTTGGGTCTGTCTGTGATGCGCCTGCTACCATACCCATCAAATCGTTCAAAACACTACCGTCGTGGTCTTTCTCCAGGGCATTCGCCAAACCAGAAGCACCTTCTGGAGTAGAAGCGTTTTTAGCCAATGCACTGATAATCGTCGAAAGCGCACCTTCTGCAGCTGTTGTTGTTTTTTGCTTATCTGCTCCGCCAAGTTGCTTGCTCAATTGGTCAATTACTCCATCTGATAACTGACTCTGTAGCATTTCAATTAAATTTGCCATTTAAAATTCTTATTTTATTGTTTAAAAATGAAGGCTCTAATGAATATTTACTCTCTGACTATATTATAAAGGTTTGAGTTATATCAAAAAAACCATTTTGATGACGTATTAAAGAGTGATAGTCACCATAAATTCCTCAATTTTCTCCAAAGAAATTGTTAAAAATGAAAAATTTGTCCAAATATAAGAAAAATCATCGACAAATCATCACTTAGGAACTTGACTTTGAATCAAATCAGTCGTTTAGCTCGCTAAACTCTTTCTTTGATTCTTCCTCAAAACCCTAAATCATTGATTTTCAGTTTGTATAAAAAATAAACATGCTCTTACTTAACTGTTCGACCTTTCCAGATGTATTTCTTTTTTACATTGGCTAAAAAACCAATAGTGACTATATATATTATGTGTAAAAATTGCGAAGAGAAAAAAGCTTTCATTAAGGCAGGTCTTTTGAAAAAACGCGCCATGCGACCTAAAAAGATGTAATCTGCAAAAGTTTTTCCTAAAAATTGAACTAAAAAAACCACAAAAGCCGCCTTTCCCCAAAAAGGTATCAACAAAGCACTGAACACAATATTACAGCAAAAAAAGAAGACCATTGCTAAAACTGCGGTTACTTTCCAATCCGTATAACTAGCGTTTTTTGTTGCCCAACGAAGGCGTTGGAAAAAGAAGGATTTCAAGTCAGGTTTGGCATCTGTAAAAATGGTGGCATCTGCATTTTTGAGAAAGCCAATTTTGGTTGGAAAACGCGCCACAATTTTGTGCATCAGCAACATATCATCACCACTTGCCAAGTGGTCAATACCTTTAAATCCACCGACTTCCAAATACGCTTTTTTAGAATATGCTAAATTTGCACCGTTGCACATTTTTTGCAAATTGCTATGAATACCCGCCGCTGTCACACACATCATACCCATGAAATCAAGAGATTGAAATTTTTCTAAAATATTCTTTTCTTGATAAAAATTAACGGGCGCAGCAATGAATTCTAAGTCATTTTTTTCATAAAATGAAACCAACAAATTTAGCCAATTGGGAGCAGCTACACAGTCAGCATCGGTCGTGATGATTAAATTTCCTTTCGATTTTTTAATCGCTATTTCGAGCGCTTTCTTTTTAAAAGATTGGGTTTCGTGCTCTTGAATTTCATCAGCTAACTGGATTAGTTTTAAATTTTCAAGCCTATTTTTTTGACTAAATTTTTCCACTAAAAGCGGCGTATCATCTTCCGAAAAATCATCAATCACAATAACTTCCAGTAATGCCGCTGGGTAATTTTGTTGAAATATAGCAGTCAAACATTTTTCAATATTTTGCGTTTCATTACGCGCAGGGATAAGAATGGAAATGGCGGTTTTTGGAATAAAATTATTAGGGATTTGCCACACAGAAATCTTTTTCCATATAGACAAATACCGCCAAATCAGTGCAACGTAAGATACGATTAACACCATTGAAAAAAACGCATAAATGCTCCACCATTCATTTAAAAACTGCATACTGCAAATGTAGTTTTTTTTGGTAAATCATTTTTCACCCTTTTTAGGGAGTAGGAAAATAATAACCTACTGGTTCGATTCATAAATTGTTGACAATTATGATAGTGTTTAAAAAGAGGGGGCTTGAGGGATAAAAACGGTTTTGCTCGCTTTTTTTAAAAAATTCCTTAAACCTTGTCACGTCGACCGAGGTGGAGAAGAAAAAATATTCTCTATAAAATTGAATAGCTTATTATTTTTCTGCTCCCTTACCTCAAATTTTCATTTCTTTGCTCTTTCAAATATCAAAATAACAGACTTGTTTATAAATTTAAAATAGAAGACTTCAGTATGGA
>CAYUNA010000309.1:0-5888 GCA_964445895.1 uncultured Saprospiraceae bacterium
CAGTATGAAAAAAATTTCGTTACTATCTTTAATAGGCTGCCTATTTGCAATAACCCTAAATGCTCAGAAATTAGATCATGTTCAAGGCGATTTGTTAGTAAAGATTGCTAAAGAGTCCAGTATTTTAACCTTAGAAAGAAATTTAGGAACGTTTGAAGGCAAACCGACTAATTTAAAAGTCGTCAGAGAAGTTTCCAAACCATTTCACATTTGGTTAATCAATTTTGACCATACAACCATCAATGAAACTGATTTTTTAGCACACGTTTGGCGACAGCCAGAAGTGCAAGTGGCGCAAGTCAACCACCTAATTTCTACCCGTCAAACCGTACCTGATGACACTGGTTTTGACCAACAATGGCACTGGGTCAATGATGGTTCACTTGGGGGTACAGCTGACTCTGATGTGGATGCAGACCTTGCTTGGGACTTGACGACGGGCGGAAAGACCCAAACAGGCAACCACGATATAGTCGTCTGTGTCATCGAAGGGGCAAACTACAACCATGAAGACCTCATCGACAATCACTGGGTCAACGAAGCAGAAATTCCAGATGATGGTATTGACAATGACGATAATGGTTATGTTGATGATTATCATGGATGGAATGCAGCAGCTGGCAATGATGATGTAGATGTTGGCGGGCACGGTACGCAAGTCAACGGAATGATTGGTGCTGTTGGTAATAATATGCAAGGCGCTACAGGTATCAATTGGGATGTAAAAATTATGCAAGTCGATTATGCCAACACGCAAGAAGCTAACGTGATTGCGGCTTATACTTATCCATATTTGATGCGAAAAGAGTTTAATGAATCAGGTGGCGCGCGCGGTGCATTTGTCGTATCTACTAATGCCAGCTGGGGTATTGACGGCGGTGATCCGGATAGTGCACCATTGTGGTGTGCGTTTTATGATACGTTGGGAACGGTTGGCATTTTGAACTGTGGCGCAACGACAAATCAAAATTTGGATGTTGATGCAGTCGGCGATTTGCCTACCGCTTGTCCGAGTGATTTTATGGTCTCTGTTGCACGAACAGGTATTTCTGATAATCATGCGGGCGGTTTTGGTTTAACACAAATTGACTTTGGCGCGCCTGGTATTAATGTTTATACAACTAATGGAAATGGTGGATATGGTACAACAACAGGGACTTCCTTTTCTTCACCATTGACGGCTGGAGTCATTGCTCTTCTTTATTCCAGTCCTTGCTCTGCCATCGGGACACTCGCTTTAAACGACCCCGAAGCAACAGCTTTAGCGGTCAGAGAAGCCATCATACAAGGGGTGGATGTAGTGCCTGCGATGCAAGGTATTTCGGTTACCGGTGGTCGAATCAATGCGTTCAATGCGATGCAAATCATCATGGCAAACTGCGGCCCATGTCCACAACCCGGTGCCGTGCAATTTACCAATGTGTTGGACACTTCGGTAGATGTTTCTTGGTCTTCGGGCGACTCTACCCTGACCACTAATTTGCGCTACCGAGAAGTCGGTGCAGCGGATTGGATTGACATTGAAAATGCTACCAATCCTTTGACTATTAATGACTTAACGACTTGTACAGAGTATGAATTGCAATTGGAAGATATTTGTGTTAGTGACTCCAGTGACTACACGGCAAGTGTTATTTTTGAAACAGAAGGTTGCTGTGTTGCCCCCTCTGATTTGACTGTTTCTGATGTTGAAGAAACGACGGCAAGTTTGAGTTGGACGAATATTTTTGCAGCGACATCTTATAATTTACAATTGACGACATCAGATGGAACTATCTTAATCGAAAATGTTACAGACAATACTTATAACTTGACTGACTTGATACCATGTGAAGTAAATGGTATTCAAATTCAAACTGTCTGTAACAATGGAGAATTGACGGATTTTACGGAAACTATCTTCTTTTCTACCTTCGGTTGCGGTCCATGTCAGGATTTAGTTTATTGTGAAGTTGGTGGCAACGCCAATGAAGAATTTATTGAAAGTATAGAAATTGGTGGAGCAGCAAATGCTTCGGGATCAGACGACGGATACGGTGATTTCACAGGTGCACCTTTTATTGAAATGGAAACTTTTGGCACTTACGACATTACTTTAACACCAGGTTTTCCAGGTGGTCAATTCAATGAAATTTTCAAAATCTGGATTGATTTCAATCAGGATGGCGAATTTGATGACGATACAGAAACTGTTTTTCAAAGTGAAGAAGGCACGGCAGACGCTGTCAATGGAAATATTGTTATTCCTCCAGATTCTCCGTTGGGCATCACTCGAATGCGTATCAACATGGCTTGGGCAGGTAATCAAGGCAATAATGTCCCTGAATCTTGTCAAGACAACTACTTTGGGGAAGCGGAAGATTACTGCGTTTCTATTATTGAAGGAATGCCGCCTGTTTGTGATATTCCAGACCTTTTGATGGCAGCAGATTTAACCTTTAGCGAGGCGACTTTATCTTGGTCAGCAATTGCAAACGCGATGGGCTACAATATTCAATTCCGAGAAGTAGGCGCAGCCAGTTGGACGACAGTAACCTCCACCACCAATACAATTATGTTGTCAAATTTGGCTATTTGTACCGATTATGAATTTCAGGTCGAAGCCAACTGTGTCGGCACGACGAGCGGTTACTCAGTTGTCGAACAGTTTATGACCAATTGTCCACTTCCATGCGACGATATTCCTACCAATTTGGATACCGTAGCTGTGAATGAAAATGATGCAATTGTCAGCTGGACAGGCACAGATAACGCGATTGCTTACCGCGTTCGTTTTAAAGAAGTGGATGCCACTAATTGGTTTGAAATAGTTACACAGGATTTGACTGATGAATTATTTGATTTGAATGATTGTGCGGAGTATGAATTTCAAGTAAAAGCCGTCTGTGAAGCGGATTTAGAAAGTGAATATTCTGATAGTCATTTCTTTGAAACAGATTGTCTATCAAGTATTTATGACTTGCCAAATGGTGTGTCAGATGTGCGCATTTTTCCGAACCCTTTTGTTGAACAATTTAATATTACAATTGAAATAGACAGTCGTCAAGACTTTAGTTTACAATTGTTAAATGCCACTGGACAAGTTGTTTTAAATGAAAATAAAACACTGCCATCAGGTGTCAATAATTGGGCGATTACTATCGAAAATACATTACCAACAGGTGTCTACTTTATTAGAATGAATAGTTCTAATGGACAATTGATACGGAAGGTGGTGAAGCGGTAAGTAAAAGGTATTGGGAGAAGCGAGAAAATCTTGCGATTTTCTCGCTTCAAAAAATTTAAAGAAACTTAATTTACACGGTACTATTTCTATAAAAAAAGCGGTTGATTTCATAAAGAAATCAACCGCTTTTTTTAAATTTAATAATGGCAATATTATGTTTTATTCAGCGAAAGGATGAAGTACGGTCTTTCCGATAGCCACAACTTTCTTTACCAATTCTACATCAGGCATAAAAACCTCCGAATTAGTATCTTCTACTTCCATCAATTCAATCGCGGTTTCCTCCTCAAACTCTACCTCCACGGAGCTCAAAAACACATATGAAGCAACGCTTGCGATAATTAAAAATGCCATTAAAACTGAGCGATAGTTAAATTTCTTCATTCGGTGAAATTTTTCGTTTTTTTTAAATTAGATAGTAGCTTTTGTAACCTTATTTCTTACTAAAAAAATGTAAGTATTTTCAGAAGTCACAACGAATATATAAAAGATATACGAATATACCCAATTTTATCGATAAAACTTTCAGAAATAAAGACAAAAAGCAAAGTGAAAAGGTTGCAAGCGAGCGGACATTTTTTTGGTTTTTTATTCCGTAATGATTTAGAACGAAACAATTCGCCTTTTCACTTGCTTATCATTTAAAATTTATTTACTTTTGCGCTCCTTTTATGAAAAACTCCGTGTTTACACGATTTTTCCGCTAAAAATTTATTAAAATTATCTAAATTAAGATAAAATGGACGCAATTAAATTTGTTCAGGAGCAAATGTCTCAAGAGGTTAAACATCCAACTTTCAGACCGGGTGACAATGTAGCAGTAAGTTACAAAATTGTTGAGGGTACCAAAGAACGGGTACAGATTTTCCGTGGTGATGTATTGCAAATTAAAGGTACAGGTACAACCAAAACGTTTACTGTACGAAAAATGTCAAGTGGCGTTGGTGTAGAACGGATTTTCCCGATTGCTTCTCCAGCAATTGTTGAAATTAAAATTTTGAAACGAGGTAAAGTACGTCGTGCGAAATTATACTACTTACGTGGTTTGGTTGGTAAGAAAGCTAGAATCAAAGAGCGTAAATTTATTAAGAAATAAGTCAAACGAACTCTTTCGTTTTTCTATATAAAATTGGGTGGTAGCTATCAAGTTGCCACCCATTTTTTTGTTGCTTTTGATAAGCAAATATAAATCTTACCTAAATATTCCTCCTTTTTATAATAATTTTCCGTTATTTACCTTTTTTAAACAACTACACGATAATTTAATAAGTGCTGCGTTTACACTGTCATTTTGGTCTACTTCAAATGACTTTTCATCTAACCACCGGGTGATTCCCCACTTATTTTAATTATCAATTTCAAAACATTTAAACGATTTTTTTATGGACAACAATAATGGAAACAACAAAGGTCTAATGATACTCGCTGTCCTCCTCGCACTATTTTTATTGGGCTTGGGATGGTACGCTTGGTCGTTGAATTCTGATAAAAAAGAATTGATGACGCAAAATACCGCTTTGAATAACGAAATGAGCGAATTGAATATCCTCAAAGCCAATTTGGAATCAGAAGTGGATAGTTTGGAGTCCGCCTTTGCAGATTTAGCCGAAGAAAATCAGTTATTGGAAGGGAGCTTGGCAGATGCTGAGCAAGAGATTAAAAATCAAAAAGCAGCAACCCGACGGGCTCGAAAAGCAGCTGCCGCAGCAACGGAAGACAGTGCAGGTTTGCGTGCGCAAATAGAAAGTTTAATCAGTACAAAATCAGCCTTACAAGCAGAAATCAATTCATTGCAAGCAGAGAACGAGGCATTGAAGTTTCAAAATGAAGAACTGAAAGGCAATTTAGATAAATCTCAACAAGAGAATGCAGCCTTAGCTGCTTTGAATAAAACAATTCAGGACGAAGTTGCTCGTTTGACACTCGCCAACTTTCAGGCAGGTGCTTTTCGAGTAGAAGTTAAGAAGAATAACTCAAAAGCTACGTCTAAATCCCGACGCGCTCGAAAATTGGCCGTTAGTTTTGATTTGACAAATGTGCCTGAAAAATATCAGGGTGTGAAAACACTATATTTGGTAGTGACCGACGATAAAGGCACACCAATTAAAAATTCTAATCCAATCAACGCGGAAGTAAATGTGAATGGACAAGCAATGAATATTGCCGCAGTGAAAACTAAAGAAGTGAATATTGGTGCATCACAGCGATTGTCATTTGACCACAATTTAGAAGATAAGTTGCGAGGTGGTTACTATCGAGTTGCCGTTTATACGGACATCGGTTTATTGGGTGCGAGTAGCGTACGGTTGCGTTAAAACAATAGCTTTGGCGCATAAAAAAAGCGGATAAAGTTAGACTTTATCCGCTTTTTTATTGGCATTTCTTTAAAGATTGAAATCACTTAGGAACGCGAAGTAAATAAATTGACATTCTTGAGAGAGAAAGTTTGGTCTTAGTTTTTACTTTGAAACTGCGATTTATGTTGATATAATGAGCATTTTCAAAGTGAAAAATGAGAGCAAAATATCCTCTCAAGAATGTTAAGTTATTTACTTCGCGTTCCTTAAGTACTCGGACATATTTATTCGTGGAATTTTAGGACTAAGATTTTTTTTCTCCACTTCGGTCGAAATGACAGTTTAGTTTTTCTTTAAAAATAGCG
>CAYUNA010000310.1:0-1695 GCA_964445895.1 uncultured Saprospiraceae bacterium
TTTTTGCAAACCGTTTTGCTCCTTTAAAATCCCTTTGTGAAATAGATAAAGAAACTTACTTCACAGTGTACGTAGTAAAATGCTATTTATAAACACTTAATATTTTACGAATGAAAGACTTAAATCCCCTTCAGTCGTTTAAAAAAGCCATCCATTTCACCACTTTTAGGCACTTCCCTGTTTTCATAACCTTCTAAGACTCCATTTTCTTCTTTTAAAACAAATTTAAAAACGTAGTCATCATTACTGTTAAACTCGCCAGTCCGCGAGCCAAAGCGCATATCGTTTAATTGCAAATCTCCATCAGGACGCTTCGTAATGTTGTAATAATCGTCAGAAAACCATTTTAATATTTTAATGGAACGATCATTTTGATGACCATTTAAAAGTTCATGATTTTTAGGAATCTCAACAAACTCCAAGACCTTTTTTTGTTTATCAAAAGTAGAATAATAGCCATGAAAATACGAATTATCCCCTTCTGCTACTGCGTGCCACAAGATATTATTTCCAATTGTCGGAGAAGCCGTATAGCGATGATACGTGATATTTTGTTCCGCTAATGAATCTTCAAAAATACCGTCAATTTTAATTTTATGATAGCCTGTGAAAAGCAAATACGCGGAACTTATACCAATCCCCGCATAATTCACCCACCGACGTCTCGGACTTTGTCGAGTCATAAAACCTGCTATTATCAGACAAATTAAAAATGGAACAGTGTAAATCGGGTCTACCACCGAAATGTTATTCAACGCAACCCGATAATCTGAAAAAGGTTGAAACAATTGAGTCCCATACGCCGTGCAAGAATCCAGCAGCGGATGGGTAATAATTGCCCAGAAAAACAACCATGCCCATTCTTTTGTGGAGATGTTTACTTCCTCAAATTCGGTTTGATAATACTTTCGCCACAGCGCAATCGCTACTAAAACAATTACGCCGATACTCGTTATTAACAAAGGCCAACTAATCTCTTTTTGCATCGAAATCGGCACATAATTGACACCAAATGCTATCAGCCCCATCAGTAGCAACCAAGTGGACATAGCGATTCCTTTATATAGTTTTTGTTGATACAAACCACTTTTATAAAACCTCGAAACCAGCCAACCAAACACCAATGGCGCAGTCACCGCAAAGAAAAAAGAATGTGAAATTCCTCGATGAAATGCCAACGCCGTCATATCGTCAGTGACAAAATTGGCGATGATATCCAAGTCAGGAATTGTGCCTGCGATGCCACCCCACAGCATGGCGCGATTGCCCGCCTTTTTACCTAAAACAACTTCGCCGCAAGCTGCGCCAAGTACGATTTGAGTTAATGAATCCATTGAAAATAAAACTATTTTTTGGAAAATGCTTTTGTAGCCTGTTTATAATACTGTAGTCTTAAACCGAACGTTTGAATTGAAATTCTGTTTGATAAAATAGAATTAAATGATGAGATTAAAAAAGAAGAGGGCGGTAAGTGCCGCGTAGTAATTAAGTCAAATGTAATGCTGTTCCATAGCCAATTTCTGTCCGCACGCACCACGGAGTTTTTTAAGAGAGGGAGCAATCATTAATTTTTGTATAAAAATTAATGATTGCTCCCTCTTCAACTAGTCCTTTACTGGTGCGGGCGGACAAATTATTGCAAAAGAATTAGAGCATTACATTTGATACACCGCCAAGGAGAGATTTTATGTAAGT
>CAYUNA010000310.1:1795-5876 GCA_964445895.1 uncultured Saprospiraceae bacterium
GTAATATCAGTTTTTAATATTTCCCTGCCTGTTCCACATACGTCCGCAAATCTTCCATCATTTCATTTGATAGTTTTTCCTTCGTGTAATGAGGCATATAGGACCGTTTACCTGGATGCGGTTTTGTACCATATCGAGCGACATAATAGACAGATAAGTCGCTGTATTTTGGAAAATAATTTTCTAAAAACTTCAATGAATATTTAGATTCGTCCAAATTTAAGAAAGAGTATCGCTCGTTTTTATGGCAGTGCAAACAACTCAATTCATAGATTAACTTACCATTATCTGGGTCGCCTGTACGGGTATAACCTTGCTTTCTATCTTGTGGTGGATCAACGAAAGTAGCAGGGGCACCCGCCAAATATTTTGATTTAATTAAAGATACAGCAGTCGTATCTGCTATTCCTTGTTCCGCTTTCATTTTGATAGTTTCCATTTCATTTTCAGACCAAAGCAAGTCGCCCATTTTTAAATCAATCGTCCACATGTACGCCAAAACAGATTCCATTTCCCAGCTTTCCAAACGTCGTCCTTGCGAGCATTCTACCGCACACAATTGAATTGCTTCTCGAATATTGTTACGTGCAGGCTCAACTAAATTGCCATATTTTTTCTCGTAATCACCATTGTAAAAATTCGTTCGATTGACCGCACCATACAACGCCGTTCCTTGTAAAAATGGCAACCCTTTTTCCTTCACAAATAACAATCGTGCCTCTGGGTCAACTTTACTCAAATCAGGGTCTTCGCGCTCCACATTATGACAAGATGTACAAACAAAGTGCTTGCTTTGTTTCTTCGTTTCGCCGCCACCTTTCGGGTCTTTAGCAATACCTCTCAATACTAAATCTTCGCCTGCTTCCGCAGAAACACCGTTGATAGAAAAATTCGGCTGGTGCGGTGAAGGCTTATCCCCCAACTTTCTTAAAACCTCTGAAACGGAGGTGTTTTCATCTACTAAAAAACGGTTTTCTTTATCCGCTGACACTCCCGCAAAAAGCACAAATGCCGCAATTCCAATAAAAATATACCAGTAATTTTTCATCTTTTTCCTTTTTTAAATAAGACATTCTTCTTGCCTGATTTCCACAACTTTTAAATTGTCTATCGAACTTTAAACATTCGTGAAATGGTAAAACCCAACCGAAATTGTCCTTTACTCCATTGCGAATTACTGGTGTATGGGATATAATCCGTTGGCATAATTCCTTGAGCATTGACTAAGTTGATTTGAAAAACGTGTCCACCTGTTTCTACTTCAATACCTACTCCAATAATTGGTGAATATTGTGGCCCGTCGGTGTCTTCAAATGGACTCTGAATGCCGTTCAAAGGCAATACAAAATCACCAACGATGCTCAATGCATGAGAAACCTGAATTCGAGTGGCAAAACCAACATTGAAAAGGTCGTTAAGTTCTCCAAAAGGAGCTAAATTTCTATGTGTCCAACCTGCAGATAATTGCATGGAAAAAGCGTCTGAATATTTACGAGCTGCCAGCAATTGTAAATTATAAGCTATTCGGCTACTAAATTTTGGAAAACTATTCAGCCCCTCTGAATCCTCCACTTTTTGCATAGTCGAAAGTGAGCCGACACCTACTGCAGTCAACGTAATTGGCGTACCTCCCGTCTCTTGTTTTAATAATCGATATTTTACCGTCGGACTAACCAACTGCTTCAATTCGCCCGCACCTTTGGTTCTAAAAATACCAACAGACAAGTTATCAGTCGCACCGTATTCAAAACCAATCAAAACATCTGCTGCACTTTCTAAGCCATAAAAAGTAGGCCAGCCACCTGCATCTCCTGCAAGGTCACCGAAGCGGTGAGTTACTCGAAAGTCCATGCGATTTTTAGGCAACATTTCTACAGAATGCGTATTGATAATCCATCGGTCTTTAAAAGTTTGGAAAGCATATTCTTGTCCCCAAACTGCTTGACTGATGAGTAAAGTTGTTACAAATAGTAAGAATTTTTTCATGTGTGTCGTCGTTTTATTTTTGATAGGTTTTTAATGAAACCTGCCTGTTTTTTTTAAAATTAATTTTCGGGAAAACCATTGCCCAGCCAACACTGAAACATATCCATCTCCTCATCGGTCAACTCTTCTGAACCAATTTGTGGCATCGTACGGTCTATGATAACTTCTTCGTTAATTCTGCCATTTTCCAAATCTAATAACATCCCTTGATAATCCGTATAATCTCCATCAGCAGAGCCCGAACTATGGCAAGTACCATTATCAGTATTGGCACATTTTGTCACCACAATCGGTTCGATATCATTATCGTACGTTAAGGTTGTCAAACCCAAAGAATCACAAAAATCCAGGGACGGCTTCGGCAATTCATCAGAAGCACAACCAAAAGGTAAGGCTAATAAGATAGGCAATGTAACACAGATTAGCGGTAGAATCCATTCTTTTTTCATCATTATATTTTTTTATTTGAAAGCCCAAAAGTAGGATTTATTAAAATAAAATGACTAACGTTTTTTTGTTAAAATAGGTTACAAGTAAGACGTTTGCCAAAAAAAAATAATATTAAGGATATTCTTACAAAGATTACACCCTATTTTCAACTTTTTTGAAAAACGATTGTCTAGCATTATTAGAGTAAAGATTTAATCGTAAAACTTGTATCTTTGCGTTTTGAAAAAAATCAATTTAAGAGACTTATTTATAAATTAGAAATACGAATAAGAAATTTAGATTTTAGCGTTGTTTTTCTAATTTATAAACAAGTTTAAAATAACGAAATTATAAAAATATGTATCCAGAAGCATTAACCGCTCCGATGTCTGCAGAATTGACAGCACACGGATTTAATGGTTTAAAAACACCTGAAGCAGTAACGGAAGCGATTGAAAATATGGAAGGAACGGCTTTATTAGTTGTAAATTCTGTTTGTGGTTGCGCAGCTGCCAATGCGCGTCCAGGCGCAAAAATGTCCTTGGACAATGAGAAAAAACCAGCAGCTTTAATGACGGTTTTTGCAGGTGTAGATGGCGAAGCAACACAAAAAGCACGGGAATTCTTATTGCCTTATCCTCCATCTTCTCCAGCAATTGCATTGTTTAAAGATGGTAAATTGGTTCACTTTTTAGAGCGTCACCACATTGAAGGTCGGTCAGCACAAGTCATTTCTGAGAATTTAAAAATGGCATACGAACGATTTTGTTAGACTTTTGTCATTCTGACATTTCTTTGTTATTCCAACCGAAGTGGAGGAATGAGAGGGTATCAAAAGACAGTTTTTCTCTTTAAAAAATTAAATCCTAAAGACAAAACAAAAATCTTTTGATACCCTCTCATCCTTCGACTTTGTTTAGAATGACAAAACTACGGTGCCAATCGTTCAATCTTCCACTCTCCACCTCCTTCCAGCGTGTACCGTAGTCTATCGTGTAACCTACTCGTTCGTCCTTGCCAAAATTCAATCATCGTTGGTTTGACCAAAAATCCACCCCAATGGTCTGGGCGTGGTAAGCGTTCTGCATCCGCATATTTTTCTTTCAACGCTTTCGTATTTTCTTCCAAAACCTCTCGATTTTCAATGACTGTGCTTTGGGGAGATGCCCATGCGCCAATTTGACTCCCTTTGGGTCTTCGCTGAAAATAATCAGTTGATTGTTGAGGACTTAATTTTTGTACTTTACCCTCTATTCTAATCTGTTTATGCAAATCTAACCAACAAAAAACTAAGGCAGCATTCGGATTTCGCTGCAATTCTTTTCCTTTATGACTATTGTAATTGGTATAAAAAATAAAACCATTTTCATCAAACCCTTTCAACAAAACGATACGCGCCGAAGGACTTCCATCAGCCGTTACAGTTGCCAAAGTCATGGCATTTGGTTCAGTCACTTTTTGCTCGACGGCGTAATCAAACCAATTTTTAAACTGTATAAATGGATCATCATTAAGGTCTTCTCGTTCTAATTTTGCCAAGTCGTAATTTTCACGAAGGTCTTGTATCATTGCTGATTTATTTTATAAAAGTTATAAAAAAGTGCTACTCTTCTAAGAGCATGTTTAAATTTTACTCTCCTGATAACCAATGTTTTATGAACCTGAC
>CAYUNA010000311.1:0-5875 GCA_964445895.1 uncultured Saprospiraceae bacterium
CCCTAACCTACCCTCGAAAAATGGCTTTAGCCATTTTTCGAAAATACAAAATGACTTTTACACACTGCACTAAGCTATCAAACATGTTAGTTTAGATATTTTTTATTCATGTGGAAATGTGTCTATTTTTAAAGTAGAATTTGACCTTTCCATCTGCAAATGCCCTCTTTTATTTTTTATTGGAAAAGAGAAACTTTAGAGAAGTTAGCGTGTTTTAAACACTAAGACGGTTAGATTACAGAAGTAGTCAACTATGATTTTTTAAAAGCATTTGCATAAAAACAAAAAGACGAGATTATGGCTAGACCATCGAAAAGTCCTATTAAATTGAAGGACGGATTTTACATCGAAGTAGCAAATAAATACAGCAACTCTGGCATTAAAATTCGAAGAAATTCGAAAGCAGAAGTTGATATCTTAGTGAAAACTTATGCGAAAAGTAAAGATGTTACTTTTCTTGGTCAAGTAAAAGACGGTAAGTTCGTCTAAACGAGCACGGTTTTCGGCAGACGGCTCATGGTAAATCCAGGATTAATAAAATCCAGGCAAGTTTTCCCTGAGCCGTCTGTTATATAAGTGCCGTGTAGTAATTATCGTCTGACAATTTTTTGAAATCCCACCTTTTCTCCTGCTTCAAACCGGCACATATAGATGCCTGAAGCCATGTCTAAGCTATTCCATTTCAACTCATGTTTTCCATATATAAAATCCTGATTGTCAATCAATTGAACAACCACTCTCCCGTGTATATCTAAAATATCTATTGAAATATTTACCGCCTTTTCTAACTCAAATTCAATAGTCAAATCATCGTTGAATGGGTTTGGATACACCATCAATTCTACACGCTCTACCCCATTTTCAAAAACAGCTACTTCATCCAATACTGTCAGGTTTAGCTGTACCGTACTGTCACAACCGTTATCGGCGGTTAAATTAATTTCATAATCGCCCGTTTCATCAAAAAGCAGGTCACCTACTTGATAAGTTTGACCAATTTCAATGGTATCAATTATCGTCGTAATGAAGGTTTCAAAAATCGCAATGTCAGTAAAAACCAGGCTATCACAACCATTCATTGAAGTATAGGTTTGTGTAAAAATCGTATCGTTGACCCAGACCATCCCGTTGTATAGTTCACCAGCACATAAATCAACATTGATACTCGATGACAAGGTCTCCACCGTTTCGATATGGTAAACAACTGTGCTGTCACAACCCAAAATTTGCGTTGTTAGATGCTCCACAATCATCGTATCGTTTTCAATCAGAATACCTTGAAAAATATCACCTTCGCACAAACTCAAAGGAATATCTGCCGTTACCGAACCTTCAACATAGATTTCTTTGGTAATTTCATTGCTACCATTGGCATTACTGACCTCCAAAGTTACTTCGTAAATGCCTGGAAATGGAAATTCTACCGTTGGAAATTGCGCATTGGAAACAGGCGGATTTGCACCAGGAAATGTCCAATTCCAAGAGGTTGGATTAGCTTGCGAGGCATCAATAAACGAAAACAAATGCACATCGCAGCTACCTAAGAAGAAGGAGTTATAATCCGGGGCAGGTGAAGATTGAATGCTGATGTCAAAAGAAGTACTATCAGCTCCGCAGGCATTTGACGCAATGACACTCACAGTGTAATCGCCATTGCTATAATAGGTATGTTCAGGCGAAAATGCGCCGTCAGAAGTCCCGTCACCGTAGTCCCAAATATATTCCGTAGCGTATTGTGAATTGTTGTCAATTGTCAGGACGTTTAAGTCAATATTTATATCAAAATCAACTACTGGATTGCCTTGAATCTCAATAAATTCACCAATCGTTTTGGTATGGCTACCTGTTGCATTTGATGCTTCCAGGCTCACTTCGTAATTGCCTGGTGTGGCATAAGTGACGATTGGATTTTGTGCTGTGGAAAATTCTGGAGTCCCGCCTACAAAATGCCAATTCCAGGTAGTTGGATTGTTTTCAGATAAGTCTAAAAATTGAATAGCCACTCCTTCACATCCTTGCGCCGCACCTGATTCAAAATGCGCAACAGGCTGTGATTGAGTTACCAATAATTTCGTTAAGAAAATCGGCGTACCTGTCAATTCAATATTTACCGAAGTTATCGTATCAACTGCCCCTGACAAGCCATGATACCAGTCACGTTTATATAGCTCATCCAAGTTCCAAGTTGCTGGAAATGAATAAGTTGCGGAAGCTCCTTCGCTTTCATCAAACTGAGTCTTTGCCCACAAGACATAAATATAATTACCTGAACCATCTTGAAACGCTGCGCCATCTACCACATCTGGCAGGTTTAAATCGGCTGTTTTTGCTTCGTCATAAGTCGTTCCAAATAGCATTTTGGAAGTTGTTTTTAAAGCAATTGCTTCGTTGTTAGGGGTTTGAAAATAAGGCGAAACACCCTCCAACTTTTGAAATAAACCAATAATATCAAACGCGTCCTGAGCATCAGCAAAATCTTTTTGTTCCGCCATTCTATGAATATTTAAACGACGAATATCGTTCTTTTCACAGGCTACCCATGCTTTGATAATCCAATTGGTTTGCAACAATTCTCCACCAAAAAATTCGCCTAATGGCTTCCGCGGAACATTGGCTTCGCTGATAATCCATTCTTTTTTAGGAAACGTCTGACCATCGTACCCATAATTTTCCAATACCGCTTCAAATTCTCCTTTTACGCGGGAGATTCCTGCCGCTGCTGCATCCGAATGCCGTTCAAAAGCAAATTGTCCGGCAGAAATATCAAAATAAACGGTACTTCCATCAAAGTGTGGGTAAGATTTGAATCCTATAGCATCAAAATATGCTCCGCCTTTTAGTTCGTAGCCCGTCGATTCTGACCCATCTAATGGATTGTCGGTATTTCTTAAAATGGCATCCAAAAAACTCGGAAAAGCAATACCCGATACCGTCACATAACTATCCGGATCAAGGTTTTTAATAATTTCATACGCAATCCGCATTTGACGAACATAATAGAAAACCGGCGCACGCAAGGCATAATCACACGGATCAGGATTTGAATCCCACCAATTACCTGGTTCTCCTGGTGGCAACCACGCGTAATCTCCTGTAAAATCGAAATCCGGGCTTTCCAAAACCTCCCAAAAATCAACATATTCGCCATAATTTTGCACTGCATTATAAACAAAGACAGCATAAGGATTGGCATCATTTATCGGTGTTCCATTCGCCCCATCATCCCAAATATCAAGGTAAATGTCTTTAAATAAATTTGATTGATGATCGGGACAATAGTAAATTGGGTCACGCGATTCTTCTGATGGATAGTCCAATATGAAAGAATTACCATTCAAGTCCAAATTGCGATAATGCTCATAAGTTGGCACTTTAAAATCATAGCCCCAGCCTTCAAAAAACGCTTCTCCAATAGACGCTCGCAAAGATTTTACGCCAATCCCATCCACGTTTTCTGCGGGGTTACCAGCAATAATGTCTGCCAATTGTTCGTCCGTCCAGCCACCATAAAATTCGTGGTTCGTACTTGGTCGAAAGACACCATTATAGAACGGCACTGATTCATTGGCGGTCTGTGTAATTTGCGTCGTACTAGGCACATCTATCTCCAAAGTCTGCGTCAAACTTATCGTACCACATTCATTGGTTGCTGTCAATACGACTTCGTAAGTTCCATCCTCTAAATATAAATGAGTGGGATTCGGTTCGGTGGAGATGCTACCATCACCGAAGTCCCACTCAAATGAATCTGCATTTAAATCTGTTGTATTTTCAAATTTGGCAATTGGCCCGGTTACTTGTTGAGAAAAACTAACTTCAGGCGTTGCTTCTACCAAAATTTCTTCGGTTTGCATGGCAATTAATGCGCCATTTGCATCAAAAACTTGCAAAGTCGCTGTGTATTCGCCAGCCACAAAAAGCGTTAAAGCCGTATTTTGTAAATCAGACATCACGGGAGTTCCGCCTTCAATTATCCATTGATAAGCCGCAGCATCCGCAAAATCTTCCCCTTCCAATTCAATCATCAATGGCGCACAACCAGAGGCATTGGTAATAGAAAAAATTCGTTCACTCAGGTAAATAGGTGACCCCGTTAGCTGGATATTTTGTGGTGTGATGGTTTCTGAATTTGGCGAAAAGCCATAGTCCCACTCACGTTTAACCAAGCTCGAAATGTTTAGATTGGTCGGAAAAGAATAGGTTGCGCTGGCATTTTCAGACATATCCGTTTCCGTTTTTGCCCAAAGCGCATAAGTGAAATTTCCGTGTTCGTCTTTGAATGCGCCCCCACCAATATTATCTGGCAAATTCAAGACAGCCGTGCGGTCAGCATCATATTCTTTTTGGTATAAAATATCAGAAACCGTTTTGTAAGCAATTCCTTCATCATTGGCTTCTTGAAAATATAAGTTATTGTAATCCAGCACTTTATACAAGCCCATCAAGTCAAATTCTCCGTAGGCATTATCGAAATCTGTATCTTCTGCTAATTTATAAATCTGCAATTGCCAAATTTCATTCATCATACAAGTCACCACCGCTTTTTGTACAAAATTGCGCTGAGACTCTGCTGACCCCATAAAATCACCAAATGCTTTTCGAGGTAAATTGACCTCCGAAATCATCCATAATTTTTCTGGAAAATCAATTCCGTAACCATGATTTTTTAAAACCAAATCAAAGGTATCTTTCGTACCGACAAGTCCTTGTGCTGCACCATCTGAATGACGGGTATAGTCCCAAGATTGCGTGGTATCATTCCATTTTTGGACGCTGCCATCAAAATGTGGATAAGCATGATACCCCATAACATCGAAATATGCACCGCCTTTCTGCGGAAAATCAGCCGTCACTTCACCTCCATCTGGATTGTCCGTATTTCTTAGAATCGCATCCAGAAATGCCGGATACCCCGTTCCTGAAACCACTACATAGCCATCGGGGTCAACCGATTTTATCACCTCCCAACTGATGCGCAACAGGCGAACATAATGTTGTATCGGTGCTCGCAATTTATAATCGCAGGGGTTCGGGTCTTCATCCCACCAATTGCCTGGTACGCCCTGTGGCAACCACCCCAGACCTCCGGTATAATCGAAGCCTGGTTCGTTCCAAATCTCCCAAAAACGAACGTAATCCTTATAATTTATCGCTAAGTTCCAAAGATAAGCAGCGTAATAATTATCTTCATTAATCGGTGTCCCATTCGCGCCATCATCCCAGATTGGTTCATACATATTGGCGAACAATTCCGATTGATGATTGCTACAATAAAACGAGGTATCACGTTTGGCATCTGATGGAAAACCAACGATTAGTGTATGTTCTGCCATTCCCAGGTATTCGAAATGCTGGTAGGCAGGAATTTGTTCTTGAAAGCCAGCAAACGCTGTATAATTTTCAAACATCCCCGGACGCAAAGCCTTTACACCTACACCACGAATTCCCTCATCAGGATTTCCAGCAGCAAGGTCAGCGAGATTTTCAGTCGTAAAGGAGGTATAAGAACCTAAGTTACAGGCAGGACGAAAAAAACCGTCAAAAGGCGTAACCACATCATTGGCGGTGTAACTGATTTGGGCGGTCATTCCTACTGAGAAAAATAGGAATAGCAGAGTTGTGTGTAAGCTAGTCATAGTCTTTGTTTTTCAAATTGTAGGGAGGAATTTGGTTATTTCTGAATAGTACAGAACCCAAACACCAGGGGAAAGTTTGAATATAGCTGTAAAGAATTGTCCTTAGAATATTGACAACAGTAGTAGAAGGTATGTAGAATGAGACGCCGCAAGATACGGTGTTTTTTTTAAGATGGAAATTTTTTTACGTATTTTTACGTATACGATTTCTAATTTTGAGTATAAATACTTGATGGGTG
>CAYUNA010000312.1:0-5857 GCA_964445895.1 uncultured Saprospiraceae bacterium
TTACACAGTGTATTAAATAAGTCTACTGATAAAACATCAACATCTTCAAACTATTCAAAATATGCGACCATTCCTAAAAGTCAACAACCAAATAACTCTACATCTTCCGTATCCCGATCTTGCTGAAGATATTTTTCGCGTAGTAGACACCCAACGCCCTTATCTCCGCGAATGGTTGCCTTGGGTGGACTTAACCAAATCGGTGGACGACACCCTTGCGTTTATCCACGAATCTATAGAAAAAAATAAAACGGGTGAGCAACTGACTACCTTTATATATAATGGTGTCGATTTTGCCGGGTCTATTAGTTTTGTGAAATTGAATAAAGATTTAAAAATGGGCGAAATCGGTTATTGGCTACATCGTGATATGCAGCAGAAGGGTATGATGACCAAAACCTGCCAACGATTTATTGACTATGCCTTTCGAACCAAAGCCTTAAATCGGATTGAAATCAAGGTAGCTACTCAAAATCTAAAAAGTCAAGCAATTCCAAAACGCTTAGGGTTCACTCACGAGGGCACCTTGCGCGAAGCCTTTACAATGTACGGACAGTTTTACAATCTTGAATTATTCAGTCTACTACGTCGGGAGTGGATAAAAAACTCATAACGGTTTCGTCCTCACTTGCACCTTCGTTATACCTCCTTAAAACGACCTGTTTGATGTGTTGAATAACTTAAAACATTCAACAAACAAGCCTATTTAAAACAATTATCTCAAACATTTTATGCTTATAAAACGCCTATCTACGCTTGTTTTTATATTAAAAAATCAAAAAATTTCAAAATAATTTGTTTTATGCCATAATTTGTTTTATTTTTACGGTCGTAATCAAAGAATTAATGTTTTAAAATTAAAATCTTCAAACATGATTAGAGAAGACCGTTTGCTATTAAATGAACGCTTTGTGAAAGTTTTCGAACTTTTGGAGGAACGAGGCGTGGTTGTAAAAAACGACCGAAATGGAAAAGGTATGGGAGATTTTGCCGAAAAATTACTGGGCAACCGGGCTTACGGTCATATCATCCGTGCTTACTTAAATGAAGGCGATAAACGCGTAATTAGCTATTCTCAAGCTCGGACTTTGTGCCGTGAATTTGGCGTTAGCGAAACGTATATGTTAGATGGTGTAGGTACACCTTTTGGCTTCGATTTGCCACCAGTCAACGTCAATTCAGAAGGCATGACTACTGGAAATATTCTATATACTTCAACCGAAGCCTTTGCGGGTGCTGCCTTGGGTGCTGACTCCTTTACAAAAGAAGACAATGCTTACTTTTCTGTACCAGGCTTGAGTGGCAATGGCTTAGTAGCCTTCCCAATTAATGGTAATAGTATGGAACCTGTCATTCAAGATAGTGACATGGTTGTTTGCCGCCAAATCGAAAGCGTTGAAAACCTTGTGGATAACGACATATATGCCGTTAAAAACAATGGGCAGTTGTGGGTTAAATATGTACAAAAAATTTATCACGGTAAACGTTGTACACACCTCAAATTAATCTCTGCCAATCATTTAGAACACGATCCGTTTATTGAAGAAGTGAGTGTACATACCCGATTGTACAAAGTGATTCGACGAGTTAGTACTTTTTAAAAAGTCGTTCTAAATTCCAAAGAGTTTTGTGTTAGTTTTCCTACCCATGCGTCCTTATGCATGGGTAATATATCCTGCTGTTTAAAGTGATTCTGTATCCCGTTCGAGTGTAGTGCTTCGGACGGGATTCTTTTTTTTTAGAATGTAGCCGCCATCTGAGCCCGCCCCACGTGCACCACATTTGCTGTCCCCGTTTTTCGCCCTTCATAGCCGATACTCAACTGAATATTTCGAGCCAATTTTCTATCAATCGTTAAATTCCAAAGGTAATTATTGCCATTTTGTAAGCCATTTAAAAACGCAAAACCAACGGCGGAATTGACTTCTCCATCAAAGGCAACTTTGACGAATGAAAACTCTGTTTCAACTGATGTTTTAGACGATTTGTTAAATTTTAACTCCCAGCCAAAATCGTGTTTGGTGGAGGTTTCACCATTGTCACCAACCGTATTTTCGCTAGTTTCATAGGCGTAAGAAACACCCATTCTAAAATTCTTTTTCGGTTGCCATCGAATAGTTGGTTGCAATATGTAGGATTCAATATTAAAATTATTTTCGGTTGTTGTTTCGTTGGCTCGCTGTTTTCTATTTTGAGAAATTTCTGCTGTTGAGCTAAATGTTTTAGACAAATTCCAGCGCCATTTTAAAAACTGCTTATCCGTACGCCGACTGTCAAAACCTGAACTTAGTAAACTTTTGATTTCATTAATCGACATCCCAATTTGAATATCAAATTTGGGATCGGCTCGATTGAAAAATAGTGTATTTCTAATATTGGAATTGGTAGAAACCAGCGTCGTATCCGCAATATTTAACTGAAATGGATTCCAGGGCGAAACATCTGCATCATCTCTTACTTTTCGAGAAATTTGCAATGAAGATTGTGTTGAAAATTTAGTCATCAGCTTTTTAAAACCCTTCTTTTCATTAAACCAGATTGCCTTCGGTTCGAGTCGAATCGACTGATTGAAAACCACATTATTTGTCCGAATAAATTCATCCGTATAGCGCACAAACCTATCCACCGTTCCATTACCAAACGGAGCAATTTCAACTTCTGATACTTGAATAATGCTATCCAAATTGTAGTCATTCCAAATATACGCACCCGTGCCTTCTTGATTCTCATCAAAAAAAAACTCAATTTTTCGTTCCTGCCCGCTGCCCACTTCATAGGTTGTATTCGTCTGAATCGAGCCGTCAAATAAACTCCAATTGTGATTCAAACGCCCCAGAAAAGTCTCGGAGGCTTCGTTATTGGTGAGTGTCTCGTCTTTAATTTCGAGTTGCCGATACGTGAAATTAACGCCCAAAGTGGACAAAAACCTCCGTTTCTTTTTGTTCTTTCGCCGATTCCTAAAACTACCCTGAATGTTAACCTCCGAACCAACCGTTGAAGCTGCAAAATCTTCTCCTGCTGGTGCATAATCCAATCGCTGCCGAAAATTTGCCAGGAAATTTATTTTGTCATTTTGTGGTGTTTCAATAAAAACATTGTAAACATCGAAGTTAAAACTATTAGATTGCAGTGTATCCGATTGCTGATTTTGACTAAATTTAGCATAGCGTTCATTTTGTTCACGCTCGCCTGTTACGCCCATTCGCCAGTATTTTTTGCCTGTCGAATCTCGAAACATAGGCATAATAAAAGTAAACTTAGGTCTAAAAAAGCGACTTCTTTCTTCGGTCGCATCGGTTGTCAAAATGTTTCCTTCAGCTTGAATTTCCCATCCATTTTTTAAAAAAGAATATGTTGCTACATGCTTTAAGCCTTCGTATAAACTATCTCGAAAAAAGCCAGTAAAATTATAGGCTAATGTGCCTGAATTTTTGCTCCGCAGCCGCACACTTCCAGTACCCAAATGCTCGGTTGCTCTAATGCTACTGCTTGATTCAATATTCCAATCCCGAACGAATTCTGCAGGACGATAGGGGTTCAAGTCCTCAAAACGGGCTTGCTTGTATTCATAATTAACGTCCGTTTCAAGTCTCAAATTTTTATTCAATTCAAAGTCATTTTCAAAATTAGTGAATGCCGCTAAGCCCACATTATCGCCATCATCCTTAGGCGAAATTCGATTCAAATCCTGATTACTTAGCGCAATTTCTGACCGGACTCGACTGTTTTTTGAAAACTCATATTCTGTTCCTAACACATATAGTTGCTGTTGCTTCGGCGTAATAATTGAAATGCGAGCAATGTAATTACCTCGATTTTCACAACCTCCATATTCATAAACCTGCCCGTTTGCTGGATTGTCTTCATCCAGATTATAAAATCCCGTCCCTGCTTCCACCAACGAAAAGCGCGCTGCATACAGTGCGGAATCGGGATTGGTCGAATACACCAAAATGCTATCTGGCGCACCACAAATATCGGCATCTGGATTGGCTATCAATTTGTATAACACCCGAAATGCCGTGAATTCATCCACGCGGTTGATACCAGTTGTAGTCGCGCTAAATGGGTCGTCACCCGCATTGAAAAGAGAATCTCGTTCTGCGTCAGAAAAGGCTTCATCGACAGGAGTTTTGCCGTCTTGTTCAGAAAAAACATTAAGGTAGGCACGAAATTTATCACCTTGCTTATACTCAAAATTGCCTGCATACATAGAGCGGGTATAATTATCGACGGAGTACTCAAATTCAATAATGACTCGGCTATCTTTGGTAACCAGACGGCGCGGCGTAAAGGTAATGTCGCCCGCATTGTAGTCAATTACATAATCTTCTTCGAGCCCTCGTGTCATTAATTTTCCATCAATCCAAACCCGTTCCGTACCCGCTAATATGATGATAAATCGCTCACCCTCTGCACCTTCCAAACGGTAAGGACCTTGGTTACCTTCTTCTACGGCGATATTTTGACGAGCCGTTTTCCCCCGTGAAATCGCAATACTCGCACCACTTGATAATGTTCCTTTCTTTTTAAAAACTTCGGATATATTATTAAATGTCGCTCCCTGCATTTTTTTGAAATAATTCATAAAATAACTCTGTGGTGCCCGTACCCCCAACTCGTAATCTCCTGCAATCAGCTTATTATTGTCTTTTGAAATTTGAATAAAAATCTTATCGAATTCATTCAGTTGCTGGGTATTTCCTTCGGGTTGTAATGGAATATTGTTGTCAGAAATGGCCGCTAAAATTTCCACGCCGTCACCCAGGTTTCCCGCTAATTGCAGGTTGAAGGCAGAGTTTAAAACCAGATTTTGGTTATTTCCAAATGAAATACCTCGCGCGAAGGTTCCGTTATAATCTAACCCTTGGAATTCAATAATGCCTGCTTCATTTTTAGCGTAAGGGTCATATTCAAAACCGATAATTTTATCGCCTTCAACAATGGATAAGGAAGAGTCGAGATGGTTAAATGTTGCGGCTAAATTGAAAGGAAATACTCGAAAATTGGCTTGTAATCTTGGATTTTTAATGTTGAAAAAACGATTGATTTGAACAGAGTCCAGTTGCAATTGATTGTTTTCAAATTGATAAAACGCCGTGTCTAATTTTTCATCATTAATCAAAATAGTCAACGATTCTGGTACGACAGTTAAGCTATCAATGGACTGCAATTCACTCGAAAAAGCGATAATTTTACTACGATTATTGGAGAAATCTTCCTGTTGAGCAACAAGAAGAAGTGGAACGAGCAGTAAAAGTAATATGCTAAGTAGAAGTTTTTGCATCTTTAATTAAAACGCAAAATAGTTCGAAAAAGTAGAAGTTGAACGATTTATTTTCAATAATTGTCTTGGGAGGGGCGAAACAGTACTGAATACAAAAGTTTTTAAAACTTTTGTATTTTTCAATTCTATTCATTTTACAACAACTCTTCCGACGGATGCCAAAACCGCTTTTTGAAATCCACGACTTTATCATTTTTTACGTCAACGCCTTCGCTTAGTAGCAATTCTGCCATCATCGTCGGAGATGGAAATTGATGCCGTCCACTCAATTCACCTTTTCCGTTGACGACTCGATGTGCAGGGACTGGGTCTGATGCAAAGCTATGTCGCAATGCCCATCCAACCATGCGTGCAGATCCTAATGCTAAAAAATCGGCAATTGCGCCGTATGTTGTTACCCGACCTTCGGGGCAAAGTCGCGCTACTTCATAGACTTGTTCAAAATAGGGTTGTTCTTTCATTTCAAATTGAATTAGTGTAAAACACAAAAGTTTTTAGTGTAGAATACGACAGTTTTTAATGTAGAATACAAAAGTTTCTAAAACTTTTGTATTTTTTAAACATAGAGTA
>CAYUNA010000313.1:0-5849 GCA_964445895.1 uncultured Saprospiraceae bacterium
CTCCCTACTGAGAATTTAAAGAAACTTACTTTATAATTTACTTAAAAATGACCTATTCAGTTCCTATTGAATAGGTCATTTTTTTTGAAAGTTATTTGGAAATGCCTAAATTGCAGCGAATTTTCGCTAAAAATTTTTAAATAAAGGATTTTTCATAAAAAGTCCTCAATAAAACTCGAACTGAAATGGCAAAATACATGGATATGAACACCCTCCGTTTTCTGATGAAAGACGTGCACGGAATGGAGGATGTGCTGCAAAAAGAGCGGTATCAAGATTATGATGAAGAAGCAATCGATATTTTTTTAGATGCTATCAAAGACTTTTCGGATGCGGAGCTGTACCCTGTTTTCCGAGAGATGGATGAAGACCCGGCACGGTATGAAGATGGTAAAATTTATACTCATCCTGTTGTTGCGACCGTGATGAAAAAAGCGGGTGAGATGGGCATGATTGGAGGTACATTTGACTACGATGATGGTGGAATGCAGCTTCCACTAATGGCAAAAGAAGCTGCAGCATTTATCATGTCAGCAGCGAATAATAATACTTCTGGTTACCCGTTTTTGACTGGTGGTGCAGCAGAATTAATCGTGGCTTATGCTAATCAGGAATTGAAAGATAAGTATGTTCCAAATATGATTTCGGGCGAATGGGGCGGCTCAATGTGCCTGACCGAACCACAAGCAGGTAGTTCGCTTTCGGACATCACCACAAGCGCTACACCACAGGAAGATGGCAGCTACCAAATCAAAGGTCAAAAGATTTTTATCTCTGGTGGTGACCACGAATATGCCTCTAATTTCGTGCATTTAGTATTGGCGCGCATCGATGGTGCGCCTGCGGGGACGAAAGGTATTTCATTGATGATTGTGCCGAAGTTTAGAATCAAAGAAGATGGCAGTTTGGAATCAAATGATGTGATTACTGCGGGGGATTTTCAAAAATTAGGACAGCGAGGTTATTGTACAACACACCTTGTTTTTGGTGAAAATAGCAACTGCCAAGGCTGGTTAGTTGGCAAGCCGCACAATGGTTTACGGTATATGTTTAAAATGATGAACGGTGCAAGAATTGCAGTTGGAAATGACGGGGCAGCGATTGCTTCAGCGGCGTATTATGCGTCTTTGCAATATGCACAAGAGCGTCCTCAAGGTCGTCGATTATCTAGTACTGGTGAAAAGGATGTAAATAAAGACCAGACTTTAATCATCAAACACGCGGATGTTCGGCGGATGTTATTATTGCAAAAAGCAGTATCTGAAGGGGCGATGAGTTTGGTAATGGAAGGTTCGCGATACCATGATTTGGAACATACGAGTGAAGGCGAAGCGAAAGAAAATTACAATTTGTTGTTGGAAATCTTGACACCAATGATCAAAACGTATCCTTCAGAAATGGGACGAGTTTCGGTCAATAATGGCTTGCAGGTTTTGGGCGGTTATGGTTTTTGTTCAGAATTTGTATTACAACAATATGCGCGAGACATCCGTATTATGTCGATTTATGAAGGGACGACGGGCATTCAGTCACAGGATTTGTTAGGTCGAAAAATCACAATGATGGGTGGTAAAGCCTTGAAGTTGTTGACTAAAGAAATGATGAAAACTATCGAAGCGGCCATGACACATGACGAATTGCAACCTGCTGCTAAAATGCTCGGTGAAAAATTGCAACTTAACGGCAAAGTTCTAAATCATTTGATGGGGTACGCAAAAGAGGGCAATTACGAGCGTTTCTTGGCGGATGCCAATACTTATATGGAATTTTTTAGCACTATTGTTATCGGCTGGCAGTGGCTAAAGATGGGGGTAGAAGCGAAACAAGCCCTCGTGACTGGCAATACAAAATACGGTACAGCATTTTATGAAAGTAAGTTGCACACCATGAAGTTTTACTACAAATATGAGATGCCAAAAACGTTGGGTTGCGCAGATATTTTATTCAATGAAGAGACGTTGACGATTGAGGAAGAGCGCGAACTGATTGCCTGATTTTTTTGTCGCTAATAAAGTGCCCTTTGTGAGAAATTGCAAAGGGCATTTTTTTTTAAAAGGGATTTTAAAGGGTAGAAATGAGTTTGTAAAACTCGTTTCTACCCCTTAACACCCGCTTTGCCGCAGGCAAAGCGCAGTGTACTTTTTGAAGCTCAAAAATCTGGCGATTTTCTCGCTTCTCCTTTGAGAAGCCTCTCGCGGCACTTATTAGACAATGAGCTAAAGATTTTCGCCACGAAATATACGAAGTGCGTCACATCAGTAAACTAAGATGCCTTCAAGAATCTGAGGTTACTAGTTTCGCGTTCCTTAAGGGAAAAACTCCCGATACTTTCGTCCTTTTGCCACAAACCACTTATCTTCGACCATATTTTTGAAAATAACTTTTATTGAAATCAGCTATACCCGAATTTCTGATAGCTGAATTCTCTTTTTAAATTAACAACTAACATGAAAAAATTTAGTATCCTGTTTGGATTCGCTGTGCTTTGCTTGCTTTTTAGCTGTGGAGACTCTGCAACACAAACAGGCAAAACGGACGCAACCAATCAAACTGATGAAACTACGTCAACTGACATGGGCGCAGATTTCAATTGGAATCCAGAAAATTTTGCAGATAAAAAAATCGTTCGCTATCAGATTCCAGGCTTTAATAATTTGACTTTAAAGCAGAAAAAATTGGTCTATTTTTTAACGCAAGCAGGCTATGCAGGTCGTGATATTGCGTATGACCAAAACTATCGTCACAATATTGCTATCCGCCGCGTTTTAGATAAAATTGCTAGCGATTATAAGGGGGAACGCAGTGGTGCAGATTGGGAAGCATTTATGTTATATGCCAAAAATGTATGGTTTTCCAGCGGTATTCATCACCATTATTCTTCGGATAAATTTGAGCCAGGTTTTTCAAAAGAATACTTCGCCAGTTTACTAAAAGCAACGGGACAAGAGTTGAATGCAGACGCAATGACGGCGATGTTTGACCCGACGGTAGACCCCAAAAAAGTAAGTTTAGATCCAGACAAAGATTTAGTCTTAAATTCTGCGGTAAATTTTTATGGGCCAGATATTACAGAATCAGATGTAGATACCTATTACGAAAGTATTATGAAAAAGGGCGATAAGACGCCAATTTCTTATGGATTAAATTCTAAATTGGTCAAAAAAGACGGTAAAATCGTGGAGGAAGTTTATAAAATTGGTGGTTTATACGGAAAGGCTTTGGAACAAAAAGTAATGTGGCTGAAGAAAGCTGCTGACGTAGCAGAAAATGAGGCACAAGGCAATGCTTTGAAATTACTCATCGAATTTTATGAAACAGGAGATTTGAAAAAATGGGATGAATACAACATCGCGTGGGTGCAAGCAACGGAAGGTGATATTGATTACATTGACGGTTTTGTAGAGGTGTATCAAGATCCAAAAGGTTATACTGGTTCTTCGGAAACAATTGTGCAAATCAAAGACTTCGACGCGTCGGCACGAATGAAAGTAGTGGCAGACAACGGGCAGTGGTTTGAGGACAATTCTTCGACAATGAAAGCACATAAAAAAGATAAAGTAGTTGGTATTTCTTACAAAGTAGTTGCGGTAGCGGGAGAAGCGGGAGATGCATCGCCGTCTACACCAATCGGGGTAAACTTGCCGAATGCCAACTGGATTCGCGCAGAATATGGTTCAAAATCAGTGAGTTTGGGTAACATCATTGCAGCATACGCCAATGCAGATGGTCCAGGCATGTTAAGTGAATTTGCCCATGACGATGAAGAAATTGCTCGTGCTAAAAAGTATGGTCAGTTGGGGGGCAAAATGCACACGGCACTACATGAAGTCATCGGTCATGCTTCAGGAAAATTGGAAGACGGTGTTGGTACACCAAAAGAGACTTTAAAAAATTACGCTTCTCCATTAGAAGAAGCGCGCGCCGATTTAGTCGCGTTGTACTTTTTACCGGATGCAAAAATGATGGATTTGGGCTTAGTGGATTCTGAAGATGTTGCCAAAGCAGAGTACGACAGTTATATCAAAAATGGTATGATGTTACAATTGCGACGGATTATTCCAGGTAATATTATCGAGCAGGCACACATGCGTAACCGAGCAATGGTAGCGCATTGGGCTTATGAAAAAGGGCAAGCGGATAATGTAGTTGAGAAAGTTACCCGCGATGGTAAAACGTACTGGAATATCAATGATTACGACAAATTACGTGAGATTTTTGGTGAATTATTGAAGGAAGTACAACGTATTAAATCACAGGGAGACTACGAAGCGGGTAAGAATTTGATTGAAAACTATGGCGTTCAAGTTGATAAAGAATTGCACGCTGAAGTATTGGCGCGTTCTGAAAAATTAAATATTCCGCCTTATGGAGGATTTATTAATCCGAAATTAGTGCCAGTGACGAATGATGCAGGGGAGATTACAAATATCAAAGTAGAGTATCCTTCAGATTTTGTACAGCAGATGATTGATTACGGCAAGGAATACAGCTTTTTACCAGATGTGAATTAAATTTTGAAGATGGAGCAAAAACCATATTTTTCGAGAAAAAATACGGTTTTTGTTCCATCTAAAAAAGAATATTTCGGGGCGCGTTCAAGACTGTATTACAGCAAGAATGAAAAAATTACTCCTTTGGCACCGTGTATTCCAAACCAAACCGCCTTGCATAGTCCTCTATTGGTCCCAAACCAACTTTCTCGCGACGTTTATTGACATTCTTTTCATCTTCGATATAGTAAAACATCCAGCCACCTGTTTCCTCATTTCTTTGTAATTGCGAACCGTAAATTTGTGGTTTATTGTTGCGCATATTCACCCGGTCAATCAGTAAAGCCAGAGAAGCATAACGTAATTCTCCAGCTTCTGCCGCTTCTATCAAAACAGGCAAATATTTTTCTTGAATTTCAATATCTGCATGTTGAATTACCAAAAAAGCAGTGCTTGCCTGGTCTCCAACCAAAGTTTTTCCTGGATAGCCGTACTCCTCGATAATCTCAATAACTCGAAGTGTATTCAACGAATCAAACGGTGCTTGCAATGCCCACAATGAATCCACTTGCGGTGAATCCCAGCCGTATCGGTCAGAAAATCCACGCATTTGACCTCTAAATCGTTGGTCTTTTTCGCGAATTTCTTCCAACTCTGCCATCAAAGACTTGTTCATGTCCTTTTCCAACTCTTCCTTAATTTTGGTCAGGCGGTCAACTTGTTCTTGCCAGCGCGGTTCAGTATGCAAACTCGCCAAATCCGCGTCATTGAGCATCCATTTCAAACTCGTCCAGCCTGTATCAATAGCTTTTGTTAAATAATTCAAAGCCTTCTCATTTTCTTTGGCCAAGGCAGCAGTACAGGCAGCATTATAGTAGTTTCCCGTTTCTGGCGCATCATTTAATTCAAAGGCACGCTCGTAGGAAGTCAACGAAGCCACATAATCTTTGGCTTCATAAAATCGGTCACCTTCAGCAATCAAGTCCGCGAAAGTTTGTGCGGAAATGAAATTGGCAGACAAACAAAATAATAGTAATAAAAAATTTGAGCGTAAATTCATACGTTTTTATTTTTAATTAAGAAAATTAATCAGGTCTTTAACGACCAATTCAAGCTACAAGATACAACGTTTTGCAGGATTGAAAACTTTTGATTTTGTTAAAATCTTTCTATCTCTCCAAATTGTTATACTTTAGTACTGTATAACAAAAGTTTCTTTAAATTTTCTCAAAGGTATTTTAAGGGAGCAAAACGGTTTGCAAAAGCCGTTTTGCTCCATTAATACCCCACCGCCCCGCGCCGCAGGCGCGAGGGAGTGTTTTTTTTGAAGCTCGAAAATCTTGCGATTTTCTCGCTTCT
>CAYUNA010000314.1:0-5849 GCA_964445895.1 uncultured Saprospiraceae bacterium
TATCATGAAAAGCCAAAATGACTATTGTAACATAAATAAAAAAAGGAATTGAAAGACTAGCTATGATAGTCAACGCTTTGTCAGTAAAATAAAAGTACAAATATATACTACCGTAGAAAAATGGAAAAAAAGGAAGGACTGCAAAAATGTCCAAACTTTTTCTTCTTGTTACCCATCCTTTTCTCCAAGGTCGAACAAATTTATTAAGTGTTTCTGGCTTCAATCTTAAAAGGTAATCCTTATTCTGAAAAACAGCTTTTTTATATTTAAAATCATAAATCCATCGAAATTCTGTTAATAACAAAAGTATTATGTTACAGACAATAACCGCAATCAAAAAAGATTGCTCAAAATGCTGATAAATTATCATCAATAAGGCAATATTTAAAGCAGAAAAAGGAATAATTACTTTCTTAATAGGCATAATCAAATATTTGATAATTATGCAATAATAATTAGGATACTTTGGTAAAAGTAAACCGCTACCAAATATCCAAAAACGTTTATTATTTCGTTCTATTTGATAAAAATCCGTTCCATTTTGGTCTTTACTCCTCAATATTTCAAATTTTTGCTCATTCTCTGTTTTACCAACAATATGCCGAATTAATGCTTCATCTCTATATAAATTTGTGCCCGCTGGTACGGATATCTTATCATCAGTCATATCATTTTTGCAAATATTGTTTAAGGTCATCCTTATTGGCAAATTTATTCAAAAACAGAGTATTACCAAAATTAAATCGACAAGTGTATCCGATTATTCAAAAAAATCAAATACAGAATCAAATCAAAATTCTATTATCATAGTTCAAAGGGATTTTTAGAATCCGAAATGAGTTTATAAAACTCGTTTCTGCCCCTAAATAGCTACACCCGCTTTGCCACAGACAAAGCGCAGTATTTTTTTTGAAGCTCGAAAATCTTGCGATTTTCTCGCTTCTCACAATTAAAAGAAACTTCCTTTACACTGTATTTACTCTACATCTAGTTATATCAATCATTAACCAATTAACTATCTTTACACTATGAAAATCAACGGCAAAAATCAACGTACCATTTGGGTAAAAAAAGAAGACCCAACGGTTATTCAAATCATCGACCAACGCAGTCTTCCACATAAAATCGTGATTGAAGATTTATGTAAATTAGAAGATTTTGAAACGGCAATTCGCGATATGCATGTAAGAGGCGCACCGTTGATTGGGTCGGCAGCGGCGTATGGAATGTACGTGGCAGCATTGAGTGTTCCGAAGGAAGCAGACTTTGATCGTTTTTTGGTGGAAGCGGGTGACAAATTGAAGGCGACCCGACCGACGGCCGTCAATTTAGCGTATGCAGTAGACTTGATTTTAAATAATACGAAAGCAGGTAAAAATCATATTGAAAAAACAGAAATCACGTTAAAAACTGCTCATCAAATCACCGAGGAAAGCGTCGAACATTGCCAAAAAATTGGGGAATATGGGGTAAAATTAATCGAAACTATCGCCGCTAAAAAACCAGGGCAACCTGTTAATATTTTGACGCATTGCAATGCAGGTTGGATGGCTTGCATTGATTACGGCACCGCGACTGCCCCTATCTACCAAGCTCATAATCAAGGTATTAGCGTCCACGTCTGGGTGGATGAGACTCGTCCACGCAACCAAGGTGCGCGCATTACGGCGTTTGAATTGGCGGAGGAAGGTGTGCCACATACGGTCATTCCAGACAATGTCGGCGGACATCTGATGCAGCATGGAATGGTAGATTTGGTAATTGTGGGTAGCGACCGCACAACGGTGACGGGTGATGTCGCCAATAAAATTGGGACATACCTCAAAGCATTGGCGGCGCACGACAATAATGTGCCGTTTTACGTCGCCCTACCCTCTTCGACTTTTGACTGGAACCTGCGAGATGGTATACGCGAAATTCCGATTGAAAAACGGGGCTCAGATGAAGTCAAATACATTCAAGGATGGCACGAAGGTAGCTTGAAAAAGGTCTTGTTAACTCCTGAAAATAGTCCTGCGTTGAATTATGGATTTGATGTGACGCCCGCACGCTTGGTCACAGGTTTGATTACGGAAAGGGGAATTTGCGAAGCGAGTGAACAAGGAATTCGAGGGTTATTTTAAGGTTCAGAGTTCTTTAGTTCAAAGTTTAATCACTCTAAAACTTTGAACTAAAGAACTCTAAATGCTTACAGCAACTTCTCCTCAATATCCGCCAGAATGTCTTTATCCAGCAATTTATTATACATCGCATCGACATCTTCGTAGCTCAAAGCTTTGTCACGGTCATCAGGATTTAGGGAACTGGTGAGCATGATAACCACCGTTTTTGCTTTAAATTCTGGCTCTAACTTTTCGTATTCTTCCAGGAATTCCCAACCATCCATTACAGGCATATTGATGTCTAAAAAAATGACATCGGGAGTTTGACCTCCATTTTCCTTCACGCTTTTCAATAATTCAATGCCTTCTTTACCATCCACCGCTGCCATGACGTTTTCTGCAAAATTTGTTTTTTTAGTTAGCAATCTTTTATGAAAAAAATTACTACTGCTATCGTCATCTATCAATAAAATATTCTTAAATTTCTTTTCCATTAAATGTCTGTTAGTATAGTAAAATAAAAAGTACTACCTTCATTTGGAGAGGATTCTACCCAAATTTTTCCATTGTGCAATTCCACAATTTTCTTACAATTTGCCAAGCCAATACCAGTACCCGGATATTTTTCTTTGCTATGTAGGCGCGAAAATATGTTAAATATTTTTCTTATGTTCCTTTTTTCCATACCAATTCCATTATCTTTCACGGAAAACTGCCAACCTTTTTCGATTTTTTGGCTGGAAATCTCAATTTTAGGTAAAATATCGGCTTGTTTAAACTTAATGGCATTACTCACTAAGTTTTGAAAAAGCAACTTAATCTCTAAAGAGTGACCTGTTATAACGGGTAGTTTTTCCGCCAAAATAAGACCATCGTTTCCTCTGATTGCTGCATCCAAATCCGCTTTAACATCCTCAATCACAGCGTCGATATCAACTGTTTCTAATTCTTTTACTTTACTCAATCGTGAATAGTCCAGCAAGCCATGAATCAGTGCGTCCATTCGATTGACAGCTTTTTGAATATATCCCAAAACCTCTCGGGCTTCTTCATCCCAGTCTTCCGAAAAATCTTCATCTAACAATTCGGCATAACCACGAATTGTCAATAACGGTTCTCGCAAATCATGGGAGGCAACGTAAGCGAACTGCTCCATTTCCTTACTTTTCGATTCCAAAATGGATAGCTGTCGTAGTTTATCCTCCGCCTGTTTATATTTTGTAATATTATAGCTAATGCCCAGAATACTGGTTATTTTGCCCTCTTCTTTTAAAGGAATTTTAGACGTTAAAAACCAATTTTTTTCACCGTCCTTCTTTTCATTCATCGTTTCCAAATCAACAAACCCTTTTCCTGTTTCAAAAACTTCTAAATCCTCTTTCCGAGAAATATCTGCTGACCATTTTGGATATAAATCATGGTCATTTTTACCCAATACTTTTTCTATATCGGTCACGCCCATGTGTTCCAATTCCTTTTTGTTGATAAGCGTTTTTCTCGATTCCAAATCCTTGACATAGACATTGACAGGAAGGTTGTCAATTAACGTTTGTAGAAAAGCTCGTTCTTTAACAATAATTCGTTGTGCTTTTTTTCGTTCATCAATGTCTTGAAACACACCAAATATTCGGACACATTTACCTTCATAAAATTCTGTCTCTCCAATCGCACGTACCCAGATTTCATTCCCTTTAGCAGTCACTAATTGTAATTCAACATCCCACGCCGTACCATCTGACATCGCTTTTTCAAGGCAGCGAGTAATGGTTTCTCGACTCTTTCCTTCTTTATAAAAGTTGATTCCTGTTTCCACATTTGGAACAAAATCAAGTGGAACTTCGTGAATTATTTTAGTCACTTCACTCCAATAAAGGGTATTGTTGACTAAATTAAATTCCCACGACCCTACTTTAGCAGTTCGATTCGTCTCCATCAGTAGGATTTCTTTACGTTTTTCTTCCGTTGTATTGATGTGTACGCCAAGCATTCTGGTAGGTCGTCCATGCTCGTCACGAATAGCGATACCTTTGATTTTTATCCATAGTGTCTGTCCATTTTTATGGATATATCGGACAATTTGATCAACTGAATGTTCTGGATTATCAAAGTGTTTATTGAAATTTTCTTTCACCAAAATTAAATCATCCGGGTGCATCATTTGCATCCAAGCTGTAGCTTGATTTTCCACTTCTTCAGGTCGGTAGCCCATTTCTTTCCAAAATTTATCGTTAATCCAACCTTCCGAAGAGTTTTCGAGATTCCAATACCATAGACCATCCAAAGTATGCTCTTGGATAAAATCAAAAATAGTTGTTTCTGATTGAATTAGACTGTATAATTCTTGCTTTAATTGATTCATGCAAATTGATTAGAATAGAGGAAATTATTGAAAAAGTGGGTTAAATTGAGCTATATAGCTTATAAACGCAAGGTAAAAATTTTAATTAGGCTTTTAAAATAAAATGGGGAAACTCATTTAATACCGTGTAACACAAGTTAATTTAAATTTTCTCAAAGGGACTTTGAGGGATAAAAAGCGTTTGCAAAAACGCTTTTTATCCCTCAAGAACCCCCACACGCGTTGCAGCAGGCAACGCGCACTGTTTTTATTGGAGGTCGAAAATTTGCAATTTTCTCCCTCCTGATAATTTAAAGAAACTTTCTTTACAAGGTATTTAATTCGCGTGCCTAAATAGGACTCTTTTTGCTACTATTAATACAAAAAACACCGACCAACATCACCAAACCAGCTATCGCCATTTGTAAGGTCAACGGTTCATCTCGAAGCCACCAACCAAGGATAATTGCAATCACAGGATTCACATAAGTATTTGTCGAAACTTTTTCGGGAGACACTTTG
This sequence comes from uncultured Saprospiraceae bacterium, assembly GCA_964445895.1. GTDB lineage: Bacteria > Bacteroidota > Bacteroidia > Chitinophagales > Saprospiraceae > CAYUNA01. The sequence continues at coordinate 4,963 of CAYUNA010000314.1, forward strand.
GTCAATAGGTAATTAAACGAAGTAAACGCCGCAATGGATCCAAAAAACACCAAATAAATCCATGCCCAACGTGAGGTATTAGTCACTTGACTAAGCTCAAAACCATTCCAATCTCCACTAAAAAAACTGATGATAAACAACGTCCCGCCACCAAGCAGCATCTGCAAAGCTGCGCTCAACATTTTAGAATCGGGTAAATCCATTTTTGGAATACTCACCGAGCCATATGCCCAGGCAAAAATACTCATCAAAATACCGCAAACACCCCAAAATGCGTTTCCGGAAAGGTTAATTTCGGCATCGCTAAAAAGTAAAAACATACCCAGAATACCTAAAACTATGCCCACGACACTCTGTCTTGTTGGTTTTACACCATTCAAAAACCAAAGCATTAAAACAACAACCAATGGATTAGCAGCAATCAGTAACGCAGTGAATCCAGAGTCCACATAGACTTGCGCCCACACTGTCGCACCGATACCAATGGTCATAAAAAGTAAACCTAAAAACCACGTATTAAGCAATTGCTTTCGAGAGGGAAGCGGTACTTTTTTAAATCGGGTAAATCCAAGTAATAACAATCCAGCCGTCGTAAACCGTGCCCCCGCCATAATCCAAGGGGGAATGGACTCAATCGCGTATTCGTTGGCCAAATAAGTAGACCCCCAGACAATGTAAATAATCGCAAACGCAAGGATGATTAACGCCTTTTCAGATTTTAAAATGGACATTTAGATATTGTTTTGAATCGCAAAAATAGGAAAAGGTTTGAGTTGGAAATTAGTTTTAAAAAGGAAGAGAATTTATTGGATATTTCTGGATATTCGAAAAGGGAGGAAAATGTAAATGCTATTTCAAAAATGACTAAATCAACTAAGTGAAATGAA
>CAYUNA010000315.1:0-5831 GCA_964445895.1 uncultured Saprospiraceae bacterium
AAAATAAAAACGATGATAAAAAAGCTGATTTTCTACACTATTCTTATGCTACTTGCCTTGGCTTGCAATCCCAAAATAACGTCTAAATTTTTTACTGTGGATGATGTAACGGTTGTTCCTGAAGCGGAAAAAGTGCCCGCAAGTCGGCGTATTTATAAAAAAGAAAATGCTTGTTGCCGCGATAAGGATTCATATATTCCAGATGTTGAGCACTTGAATTTTATGCCCAAAAAACGGATTCGGGTGAATTTTCACTTTATGAATTCAACCGATAGTACCCAGAATTTTTCACAAGAAGCAGGTCGGGACTACATTAAAAAAATGCTCCGCCATGCACGGTCATTATACGAAAATAACCAGCGGATGTATTTGCATCCTCCAGGAAAAGAAACGCCTGTTTTGCCGACGATGTATGAATATGTGCTGACTCCACAACCCGATATTCCTAATGATGATGGTATTTATTTTCATTACGATGATGACCTCTATTATGTGGTGAAAAATGGCAAAAATCGAAATCTAAGTTCCAAGGCTGCCAGTAAAAAATACGGAATTGGTTTAGACAGTATCGAAAACGTCTTCTTTATGCCGCATCATCCTGATAGTATTGCTTCCAAAACATATCAAGCTCGGCGTGCAGGAATTGCCTTAGGAAATATGGTAAAAATCACTGGGGCTTACTGTCGAAAAGTACCTGCCTGGCAAATGGGCATGATGATTAATCATGAAATCGGACACAATTTTGGGCTTTCACATGAGTGGATTAAAAATGATGGTTGTGACGATACACCTCCAAATCCAAAATGTTACAATAAGAACGATGGACCAGGATGTGATAGTTTAGCCAGTAATAATTTTATGGGGTATAATCTATATGAAAACGCCTGGACACCTCAGCAAATCGGTAAAATGCATAGCAATATGTCCCGCAAGAGAGGACGCGGTCGAAAATTTCTTATTCCAGATTGGTGCCAATTAGATGAAGCTTTTTCTATTGAAATTAAAGAAGATATTATTTGGTCAGGGGAGATGGATTTGTATGGACATCTGACTATAAAGGAGGGCGCAAGTTTGGAAATAAAATGTCGCGTTTCGTTGCCAAAAGGGGCAAAAATAACGGTTGAACCGGGTGCGAAATTGATTTTAAATAACGCTTTGTTACACAATGACTGCGGTGATGAATGGCAAGGAATTGAAGTACAGGAACGAGCAACAATTACTGGAGAAGTGGTGATGATGGGAACGGCGAAGGTGGAAAATGCGCTGAATTGGACAAGTGGTGCGTCACGTTAAGTGTGCGGTGTGGCAAAAGTAATGCTGCTTACGCTTTTGCTATCATCTAAAAAATCTAAAATAAAATAAGAAAAAGAGATTTCCAATCATTAGACTTTATGAATGAGGTTGAGAGAGTTTAAAGCCGCTCAAATCTCATTCATAAAGTCTATTGACACCTTTAGGGCAATAGGGTTGGATTTTATAATTTAAAAACGGCTAACTGCTCCGCAATTTTTCTATCATTAGCTAAGCGTGGTACTTTATTTTGCCCACCTAATTTACCTTGGGATTTCATATATTCTCGAAAAGCGCCCTTTCTCAGCGGCGTTATTTTCAACTGCTGTAAAATCTTCCCTTTTAATAAATCTTCGTAATAAATATTTTGCCTGATCATTTGTTCATCTAACAGTTTTGCAAATTTAGTGATGTCCGCAGGCATCGTTTCAAATTCGACAAACCACTCATGATAGGGTAGGTCTCCGTCAGGTGATGTGATTTGTGGGGCAACAGAAAATTCTACGATTCTCACATTTTGAGCCGCAGCGGTATTCAGCATGGCTTGGTCAACTTCTTTTCCAATTACATGCTCACCAAAGGCAGAAATAAAATGCTTGATACGTCCCGAAACGATAATTCGGTAGGGGTTTTTAGAAACAAATTCTACTGTGTCGCCGATATTATAACCCCAAAGCCCTGCGTTATTATTTAAAATGAGGGCGTAATTGACCCCAATTTCTACATCTTCCAAACTCAATCGAGTCGGATTTTCATTAAAGATTTCACCGGCAGGAACGAATTCGAAAAAGATGCCCGAATTGGCATTTAGGAGTAGCCCTTTTTCTTGATAATCATCTTGAAAAGCGATAAAACCTTCACTCGCAGGATAGGTCTCAATACTATCCATTCGCTTCCCAACCAACTCTTCCAAGCCCGCTCGATAAGGTTCAAAATTAACGCCACCGTATGCAAAAACTGAAAAATTTGGGAATAGGTCTTTCAAGTATTTTTTACCCGAAGTCTCCAGCAATCTTTCATAATACATTTGTACCCACGGTGGAATACCACTAATCAATCGCATGTCTTGATTAATCGTTTCTTTGACTATTGCTTCTACTTTTTCCTCCCATTCGTCAATACAATTGGTTGCATAACTCGGAAGTTGGTTGGTTCGCAACCAAGAGGGCACTTGATGATTCACAATACCGGAAAGTCGTCCCGTATTGATGCCACCAACTTGCTCCAATTCTGGGCTTCCTGACAAAAAAATCATTTTGCCATTCAGCCATTGTCCATTGCCAGACCGTGCATAATAATTAAACAACGCATTCCGTGCAGACCCAAAATGATTGGGCAAACTATCTTTTGTCAGCGGAATATATTTCACTCCGGAGGTTGTCCCTGAAGTCTTCGCGAAATACATCGGAATACCAGGCCAAAGCACATTTTTTTCACCCGTTTTAATGCGTTCTACATAGCTTTTTAAACCCTCGTAATCCCGAATAGGAACTTGATTTTTAAATGCTTCGTAGCTATTTATTTTGTCAAAATGGTGGTCTTTGCCAAAGGCAGTTCCTTTCCCTTTTTTGATTAAATTTTTAAAGATTTGGTCTTGCGCTGCCACGGCTTCTTTGGACCAACGGTCAATGTCGCGGGCAATTTTTTGCGCAAATGGCTTGATGATAAATGATTTGAATCCCATGTGGGCAAAATTACAAAATGGAAGTTGAGTTTTTGAGTAAGGAACAGAAATCTGCATTTATTTTGTTCCTACGAGGCACTTAAGACTGAACGGATTCGAACAAATATAAAGTCAGGCTATAAATTTGCAAAGAAAAATGAGGTAGTTTTAGAAGCTTAATCTCTTTAAAAATGCAAAACCCCAATTTTTTTTTACTTTTGCAAGTCAAATATTAAGGAATTTAAAAACTATCAATTTTTAAATTCCTGCCTGATTTCCAAATACTTACGAATGTTTTCAAAAATAAGAAATATGATGCCGCTCAATAAATGGTCTGATGAAGACCTGGTGGCTAAATTTGCCGAAACGCAGCAGTCGCGTTATTTTGGTGAATTGTACAATCGGTACTCGCATTTGTCGTTTGGTGTCGGGCTGAAATATTTGAAAAATGAAGCAGCGGCGGGAGACCTCGTTTCGGAAGTTTTTGAAATTTTATTTAAGAAAATTCCGACTGCCAATATTCAATCGTTTAAAAAATATTTATATACCGTTACCCGAAATGAAGCTATTGGACGCTTGCGCAAGCAGACGACTCAGCGCGAAAAACTGGCGGATTTAAAAATTATTGAAAAAAATAATAGAGATTTTATGGAAAACGAGGGGCTTATCCGTCTTATGGATAACGAACCCACTCTGGAAGCCATTATAAAAAAAGCTATTGATAAATTAGGTGACGAACAACGTTCCTGTATTCAGTTATTTTTCTTTCAAAACAAGAGCTATAAAGATATTGTCGAGATGACACCTTTTACCGAAAAGCAGGTCAAAAGTTTTTTACAAAATGGAAAACGTAAATTGAAAATCCTTTTAGAAGAGGATATTTTGAAAAGAAAGTCTAACTAATCAACGTTTGAATCTAAAAAATAGAGATTTGAACATAGGAAAGGAAAATCATGGAAAAGAATCAACACAACCTCCAAAAAATGTTTCAAAATTCTGAACCACTTTCAGAACAAGAAATAAAAAATTACTTACAGCAGAATGTAAGTGACGAGGAACGGTTTCGTATAGAAAATACGTTGCTTGATAGTCCGTTGGATGCGGATGCTATGGAAGGATTTCAAGAAAATAACTACGATTTTAGTCAAAAAAAAACGTACGGTAATTTTCAATCTTTCCTTGAAAATATAGAAAGTAAAGAGGCGAGAGTCATCAATATGAAACCTCGACAAAGCGCATGGAAACGTATAGCAATTGCTGCTTCGTTTTTACTATTAGCAGCGTTTGGCGGTTACTTATATAATAATATGGGCGGCATGACTAACGATGAAATGTTCGCTGCACATTATAGTATTTATGAAAATGACTTGCCTTCTTTTCGTGGAGATGTCGAAGACCAAATTACGGTAATGCAGACATTTGAAAAGGCGATGGAAGAGTATAGTAATGGAAATTACGCAGCGAGTCTTCCGTTTTTTGAAGAATATATGACGAGCGAACCAGACAGTCATTTTGCGATGTTTTACTCTGGTTTGGCTTATTTAGAAACTGATAACGCAGAGAAAGCAGTTGCTGTTTTAGAACAAGCAGCAGCACAGGACGATAATTATCAAACGAAAGCTCAATGGTTTTTGATATTGGCACACCTCAAAAATGGGGATAAAGAACTGGCTCAAAAACAACTGGATGCGTATGTGAAACGAGGAGCTAAGTTTAAGAAAGCCGAAGCTGAAGAGCTTCGCCAACAGCTTGCACATTAGAGTGGTTAGTTAATATAAGTAAAGGGTATTCCGATTGAGTTCAGGATACCCTTTTTTTATGGCCGATAATGAAGAGAAGACTTCATTACTGTTTCAATTTCCCATCAGCAATTCGTTCTTTAATAATAAAAAGTGGTCGTTTTTTGACTTGAAAAAATATTCGCAAAACGTATTCTCCAATTAATCCAATTGCAAACAGCTGAATGCCACCAAAGGCAATTATAGTAAAGAGTAATGCGGTAAATCCTTCGGGGGTGCTGTTGTAAACCAGTTTTTTAAATAAAACGTGGGTAAAATAAATACCTGATAAAGTCATAATCAGCATTCCTAATCGAGTGACGAATTTAATGGGATATTCACTAAAATTAAAAATGCCGTTGAACGCCAGATTCATCAGTAATTTGAGGGAGTATTTACTTTCGCCAGCTTGTCGCTCGTCGCGGTCATACTCCACACCAATCTGTTTGTAGCCAATCCAACTTCGCATGCCACGAATGAATCGACTTTCCTCTGGCATTGCATTTAGTTGGTCAACCACCCGCCGACTAATTAACGAAAAATCACCGCTATCCAACGGAATATCAATATAAGATACTTTTTTCATGAAACGATAGAAAGACTTGTACGCTGTCTTTTTTAAAAAGCCTTCTTTTCGTTTTTTGCGCACTGCATAAACCACGTCGTAGCCTTTTTTATAATAGCTATAAAATTGGGTCAATAACTCTGGTGGGTCTTGCAAATCACCATCAATCACCATCACAGCATCCGTTGCATTGACGCAAGACAAGCCAGCGGTTAATGCCAATTGATGACCAAAGTTTCGAGATAAAAAAACGGATTGAAAACGGGGGTCTTCGAGCGAGAGTTGCCGCATGAGATTAGGCGTTTGGTCGCTACTGCCATCGTTGATTAGGATAATTTCAATGCGCAAATCAGAGGCATCCATGACACCACGAAGGCGGGCGATGAGTTGGTCAAAAACGCTTTCTTCGTTGTAGAGGGGAACGACTAAGTTGACTTGTGGGTGCATGTAGTTTCTCGTTTTTTTATCAAAGGTAAAAGTATTTTCAAAAGGAAAGCCGAAATTTTAAATTTAAAATTTCGGCTTTCCTTTTGAA
>CAYUNA010000316.1:0-5820 GCA_964445895.1 uncultured Saprospiraceae bacterium
AGCCATTTTTCGAAAATACAAAATTACTTTTTAAACATTGTATTAAATGCCGTATGGCAATCCATTAGGCTTCAACGCTACCCCAAAATTGGAGCAGGCTTTTGAATATTCTTACCTTCCGTCAAATGCCATTTTATAGCTCTAAAAAAGGCTTTGAAGTTAACAAAATCACGCTTTAACAAGAGAGTCAAAGCATTTTTTGGAATAGTAAAAAAGGTCAAGAAAAAATAGAACCCTGCCAACTCTGTCGTACTTCGATGCCGACGCATAAACAAGATGCGGTTTCTATTAATATAATACGTTTTCAAGGCACTAATTTTTTGCACTGAATACGATTCCTTATGATAAACAGTCGCGTTGGGTTCAACGTAAATGTCGTAACCTGCTTTCCGAATTTGCTCACACCAATCCAATTCTTCGTAATATAAAAAGAAGTCTTCTGGCATCAATCCTACGGTCGTCAACACTTCCTCTTTGACAAGCATTGCGCAGCCATGTGCGTAAGCCGTTTCTTTCGCTGTAGTGTATTGATTTTTATCCAATTCTTTTTCACCAATCGTTTGATTACGGGCAGTTACCGGGTGAACCATCGTCGTACCAGCGTACTGAATTAAGTCTTCATCAGACGCGACATCTGATTTAAAGTAACAGATTTTTGGACTGACAATTCCCAACTTTGGATTGGATTCAAACAAGGCTAACATCTTTTCTAAGGCACCATTTGTTAAAACGGCATCATTGTTTAAAAAGAATAAATATTCGCCATTGCTTTCGCGAATGCCAATATTATTGCCGCCAGCAAAGCCTAAATTATCTTCACTCCGAATCACCTTTGCTTCAGGATAATTGGCATTCAAAAATTCTTTAGGACACTCTTTTGAAGCGTTGTCCACCACGATAACTTCTACATTTTTGTAGCTATTAACGCGCACAGAATCAAGCATTTCGCAGGTAACTTCCAACGAATTGTAGTTGATAGAAATAATAGATATTAATGGATTCATTCTCTCCTATTGTTTTGGATTCCAGGGGGAGAAATCGAAGTATGTTTAATTTTTAGACGTTTTCCTTTTGAATCAATGCCGGCAATGTTTTCAAAAGAATTTTCAAATCATACCAAAATGAATAGTTTTCGGCATATTCGATGTCCAATTGAATCCGTTCATCTGCTGACATTTCTGCTTTTCCTCGTTTAGAAATTTGCCATAAACCGGTACAGCCTGCTGGTGCTAAGAAGCGCATTGCCCAAGCATCTTGCGTTAATTCTTTCGCTTCATACAGCGGTAACGGACGGTTGCCAACAACTGACATTTCTCCTCTTAAAACGTTCAATAATTGTGGCATTTCATCCAAGCTTGTTTTGCGAATCAAGCGACCAACACGAGTCACACGCGGGTCATTCGCAAACTTTACAAAAAGAGGCCCTTTGCCATCTTTTTTATCACCATCATATTGATTGAGGTGCTGCAATTTCTTGATTTCCTGGTCTGCATTCTGGCGCATTGACCGAAATTTTAAGAAATCAAAAACGTGATAGCCTGTACCGACACGATTAGACGAGTAAATAATTGGTCCTTTGGATTCTAATTTTATTGCGATTGCAATGATTAACCAAAGTGGACTCAATAAAATAATAGCAGATAATGCTACAAAAATATCGAAAGCGCGCTTAGACCGTGGAATTTTGAAATCAGGAATTTTTTCCTCGACATCTAAAGTAGATTGATACTCTGCCTTGTATTTTTCTAAAAATTCAATCCGAGTTTCTACCATATCCCAATTGACAGGAGTCTGGAAGCAATCATCAACTCCATAATCTAAAGGTTCGTTTTCTTCAAAACATTCCCCATGGCAAATCACAATAAATGGTAAGGCACGCAGGGTTGCATGCTTACGAAGACTGCGAGCAAACATGAAGTTTTCTCCCTTTAAAAAAGAATAATTACAAATGATGGCTTTGGGTACAAATTCTTTGTCTTCTTTTTCTGCCATTTCTTCCAAAAATTGGATAGCTGAAAAGGAACTTTCGAATTCAATTAATTCCTGACTACCCGTATACCTGGATTCATCCGTTAAATAATCCTCGAAATTGCCTTTAAACCCTAAGACGCAAATTTCTCGCACCGCCGTATTTTTCAGCGTAGAAAGAGTTGGATACATAGTAATGTTAATTGTTTAGCCCATCCGTTTTCTCTAATTGTGTGTGTTTAAAAAGTAACTATTCTTAGGGAGTGTTGTGGCGAAGGTTAAAACAGTTACGTTTTTAAAGAAATCGAACTATTGAACTACTTTATTTTTAAATGATATTAAAGTGGGGGAAATACTTGTCGTTTAATTAACAGAATATTCAGTTTGAAAAATTGAGCTAATTTTGTCCTTCAATTGAACAGGATTAAACGGTTTTTTCAAATATTCTTTTGCTCCCATTTCATAACAAGAGCTAATATCTGCGTCAGATTCATTGCCAGAGACAACAATAACGGGGATATTTTTGAAAAAACCGCTATTTTTCAGATTTTTCAAAAATTCACTACCTCCCAAGCGAGGCATTTGCATGTCCAACAAAATTAAATCTGGAATATTTCCACGTGACATCCATGCCATCCCTTCTAAGCCATCCCGCTTAGTGGTTACAGCATATTGTTTACCCAACATGGTGCCAAGTAAGAATCTAATACTTTTGTGGTCATCAATGACTAAAATGTTCTTCTTAGTTAAAGAAGTTCTCATAATTTTGTGTTTTGGTTAAATATTGTAAGATTTCCGCCCATTGAATTGTCAATAGGTAATAAAAAGAAACAGTTTTTGGAATGGAAGGTGTAGTATTCCAAAAAATCAAACAAAGCCATTTTTTACCTAAACGAAAAAATGAATACTTGTTCAACTTAATGATAAAACCACTAGAAAAGGGGGAAATACAAATGGAATTACGGCTGTCTTTTAAAATACCTTTTTTCAATAGTCCTGCTGAAAATGGAGATTTTTCATCTCAAAATAACCAGCGTTTTAAAAAAATTGTAAGTTTTGGTTCAAGTGATAGAATATGAAATTCTATAAAATTAGTCCTAAAAACAATGTAAATGTACAGTACTATTTGCCGTTAATCCTACATTTCCCTAAAATAAAAATATGTCACATTGTTCAGCGCAAACAACAGTAATATCCAGCAGAAGATACACTCTGCTGAACAAAATATTAATTTACCCTGTCACAAAAAACTTTTAAATCGGCTTGTTTCGACACAAACATACGAATTTTTAAGTATAAATGCGTACTAACCTTGTCACAAAATACACTAATACTAAATACGGAATATTTCGGTAGTCCTTTCCATAAAAATAAAATTCCTTATTTTGTGCCTTTATTTATAAATACTTTGAGAAAACAAATTTATGCAGACTTTCATAAACTTATCAGGTTTGGAGATTCTTTTCTGGGCGAGCATCTTCATCGTTTTTTACGCGTATATTGGATACGGAATTGTCTTATATGTTTTAACCATATTGAAAAGACTATTTTCCAAACGGAAAGATTGGACATTGGATGAAACCAATTTGCCCGATGTCACTTTTGTTGTTGCAGCCTATAATGAGGAGCGTTGGATTGAAGACAAGATAGAAAACTGCCTCGCCTTCGATTATCCAAAAGAAAAAATCCAATTCTTTTTTGTCACAGATGGTTCTACAGATAATACTGCAAAACTTATAGAAGACTACAAAGTTGCCGATGATGTCACCTTGAAACTGTTTCATAAAGATGGTCGGGCAGGCAAAATCGCTGCTGTGGAGCGTATTATGGAATTTGTGGAAACGCCTATTACCATATATACGGATGCCAATACAGATGTGAATCCGCAAGCCATCAAAAATATTGTCAAATTTTATCAGGATGAAAAAGTAGGTGCGGTAGCTGGTGAAAAAAGAATTGCGCAAGGAAGTGCAGATGATGCAGCAGGTGCAGGTGAAGGCATTTATTGGAAATATGAATCTCAACTAAAAAAATGGGACTCAGAGTTCAATACTGTCGTTGGTGCAGCTGGGGAGTTGTTTTCGATTAGAACGGAGCTCTTCCAATCGGTTCCGCAAGATACCGTTATCGAAGATTTTTATATGACGATGCGTATTGCACAACAAGGCTATAAAGTAAAATATGCCTACGACGCTACAGCAAGTGAGGGACAATCAGCGACAGTAGGTGAAGAGCTAAAACGAAAAATCCGTATCGCCGCGGGTGGCTTGCAAGCAACTTGGCGACTACGGAGTTTACTTAATTTTTTCAAATATCCTGTATTAGCTTTTCAGTTTATTTCGCACCGAGTTTTGCGTTGGACACTTGCGCCATTGGCACTACCTATTATATTAGTAGTCAATATTTTATTAGCAAAAGATGGTAATTCATTTTATCAAATTATTTTAGCCTGTCAAGTGGCGTTCTATGTTTTCGCGCTTTTGGGCTATATTTTAGAACGACAAAAAATGAAAATTAAAGCGTTTTTTGTGCCGTACTACTTTTGTATTATGAATTATGCGGTGTACAGAGGATTTGTAAGAGCCGTATCGGGCAGTCAATCGGTACTTTGGGAACGAGCAAAACGGGCGTAGGCTTTTCTTTTTCAAAAAAAATACTACATTAGACTTTTTTCCAAAAATACGACAATCAATGATAAAATTAAGCACAATTTCAACAAAGCCGCCAAAAAACGCGGACAAAAAAGCTTTAAAAGAAGAAACTAAAAAGTACGCCAAACGGTTAGGTGAATTACAAGCGGTCTTGCGAGCTGAGCGGAAACATTCCGTTTTGGTGATTTTTCAAGGAATGGATGCGAGCGGAAAGGATGGTGCGGTGAAAAATGTGTTTAGATACTGCTTACACGATGGCGTGAGTGTGCATTCTTTCAAAAAACCGACCGACGAAGAATTTGCGCATGATTTTATTTGGCGGGTACATAAAAAATGTCCAGCAAAAGGACATGTTCAAATCTTTAATCGGTCACATTATGAGGATATTTTAATTCAAAGAGTGCATGGCTGGATTTCTGAGGAAAAAGTCGAAAAACGAATGAATGCCATCAATGCATTCGAAGATTTGTTGGCATTTGATAACAATACAGTGATTTTGAAGTTTTTTCTACATTTATCAAAAGACCAACAAAAATTAGAATTAGAAGAACGACTCAATGAACCCGATAAATATTGGAAACACAATGCAGGTGATTGGGAACAAAGAGAACATTGGGACGAATATATGCGTTGTTATGAAGATGTATTGAATTGGAGCAAAACACCATGGACCGTCGTACCGGTGGATGACCGTTGGTACCGCGACTATGTGGTGAGTAAGGCGATAGTGGAGGCATTAGAAGCACTAAATATGTCATATCCAGAAATGGAGGAGTAATAGCATGTTTAAATTTTATAGATGAAAAAAGTACGTATAGACAAATGGCTGTGGAGCGTTCGGATTTTTAAATCGCGGACGATGGCAACGGATGCTTGCAAAGCAGGCAAGGTCAAAGTTGGTGAAATGAACGTTAAACCCTCGTTTTTAATCGTAGGCGATGAGCATATTTTTGTGAAAAAGAATGGTTTTAATTTAGAGTTTAAAGTATTAAAACTAATTGAAAAACGGGTAGGCGCACCGATTGCTGTGACGTGTTATGAAAATCTGACTTCAGAAGAAGAACTCAATAAATATAAAGATTGGTTTATAGGAAAAGCAAGTGCCGAAAGAAGAGAAAAAGGTGCAGGACGACCAACTAAACGGGAACGACGTGAAATTGATGGATTTAAAGAAGATTATATTTATAATGAAGACTTTTAA
>CAYUNA010000317.1:0-5812 GCA_964445895.1 uncultured Saprospiraceae bacterium
AGCCGCCTCGCTTTTGGGGTTTTAGGGGCGAGATTTATTGAGTTTTCCGTCGGAAAACTCAATAAATCTCGCCCCTAACCTACCCCTCTAAAACTGGGTGTTAAACCCGGGCTGTTTTTTGGGTTTTTTGGGGGTTTTTTTTTTTTTTTTCCGGTCTTAAAAATAATAAATTCTCGCCCCTAACATACCCCTCAAAAAGTGGCTTTTTACACAGCGTAATAGTACTTACGGTATGTATATATCTCGACTTGGTCATTAATTTGATGATTTTATAAACTCGCTTGCCACAAAAATGAGCATTGACGGAAAATTTAGATTCTTTTTATGTCCTAAAAACAACATTCCTTCGATAGTCGAGTTTATATTGCTTTAGAAATGCCTAAATTTATTTTTTATTTAAAACTGCTTTCGCAAAATTCAATTTGCATGTTCTATAGACTTTTTACTTTATTTTTCCTTTTAAATATTACTACTCTAAATGCCCAGGTGCTCATCAATGAGGCATCTTCTTCCAATGATTTCGTAATTTTAGACGACGACGGCGAAGCGACGGATTGGATAGAGTTGTACAATGCAGGTGCAGTAGCGGTGAACCTCGAAGGCTGGTTTTTGAGTGATAAAATTAGCCAACCACAAGTCTGGACTTTCCCAGATAAAACGATTGGAGCAGGGGAGTTTTTACTTGTTTTTGCTTCTGGAAAAGATAAAGCAGAAACGTTTTTACACACCAATTTTAAATTATCTAAAGACGGCGAATATTTGTTATTGACCAATCCAATGGGCGAATTAATGGACAAGATTTTCGTGGTGGATTTGGAGACGGATATCTCCTACGGACGATTGTTGGACGGAGGTGCAGAATGGGCTTTTTTTCAAACGCCAACACCGGAGGCAACCAATAGTGAAGGAACATTAATTGAGGTAGCAAAACGTCCAGAGTTTTCGGTAGAAGAAAGTTTTCAAAACAATGTTTTTACCTTAGAAATGACGACTGCCGAAAATGATGGAATCATTCGTTACACATTGGACGGTAGCGAGCCCGAAGACGATAGTTTTGTATACGAAAACCCGATTTTTATTGAAGAAAATACGCCTGTTCGAGCCCGTACATTTAAGACGGGTAAGCTGCCTTCTGAACGAACTTCCAAAACCTATTTTATCAATACCAGTCACAGCCTGCCAATCATCCATATTTCTACCGCGCCTGCCAATTTTTTTGACTATGAAAATGGTATTTTGGTAGAAGGTCCGGATGCTTCGCCAGACTATCCATTTTTGGGTGCAAATTTTTGGAAAGACATTGAAGTACCCATTCATTTTGAGTATTTTGATGAAAATCAAACAACGCAATTATCGGTTGAAATGGGAACAAAGACGCACGGTGGTCGAGGTGCCCGAACGAAGCCGCAAAAAGCGATGCGTTTGACGACAAAGCCACAATTTGGTGTCAATAAAATCAATCATGCTTTCTTTAAAAATAAGGACGCTGATTCCTTCGAAAGACTTGTTTTGCGCAACTCTGGAGGTGATTTTTCTAATACTCATTTTCGAAGTGGGTTTATGGCTAACTATTTGATAGACAATGGAATAGATGTGGATGTCTTAGGGTATCAACCTGTTGTTTTGTACCTAAATGGGCAATATTGGGGTATGATTAATTTGCGTGAAAAATCGGATGAATTTTATGTAGAATCCAACTACGGTATCGAGCCTGACCAACTGGATTTTTTAGAAGAAGATACCTCGGTAGTCGTTGGAAATTTTGCTGTTTTTGACCAACATTTTGAGTATATCACGACGCATGATATGAGCGTGGAAGCCAATTTTCAACAGGCCGCTTCTTATTTTGATATAAATTCTATGACTGATTATTTTGTATCCCAATTGGCAATAGCCAACACCGATTGGCCGCAAGGAAATATCAAGTATTGGCGAGAGCGAAAAGCCGATGCCAAGTGGCGCTATATGATGTTTGATTTGGACGCTGGAATGGGGCTTTATCCCTGGTCAAATATCGACCGCGAAGCCTACAAGCGCATCATCACACAGCAGGGCGAAATCAATCGGCATGTGATCATTCATATTGAGTTGATGAAGAACGAAAATTACCGAAATTACTTCATCAACCGCTACGCAGATTTGTTGAATACCATCTTTTCACCCGATGAATTTATCGCCGCGGTTGAGGCAGCGAATGACCGCATTCGCCCCGAAATTGGCGCACATTTAGAACGCTGGCCAGGCTGTTCTTTTTGTTCCACAATGGAAATGCGCGATACCTTACATTTGCCCAATATTCTAAATTTTGCGGCACAGCGAGCAACTGAAAATCGGAAACATCTGCAAGCATTTTTTGGCTTTCAAAATCAAGTTAATTTAACTTTAAATACTTACCCCGAAGGCGCAGGAACAATTCAAATTAATACGATTGTGCCAGATGAATTGCCTTGGAATGGCTACTATTTTGATGGTGTCCCTGTGACGTTGACGGTTGTGCCAAATGCGGGTTTTGAATTTTCACATTGGGAAGGTATTGAGACAGATTTGAGTGGAAATACAGGGACAATGTTTGCTTTGAATTTTGAAAAAGACGACCAAATTACCGCTTATTTCAATGCAAAATATGAAGGTTTGCAAGTGTCCGCTTTCCCCAATCCTACCGCAGGAAATGTAGAAATTTCGTTTGTTTTAAATCAAATAGAAGAGGTCGAAATGCGGTTGTTCTCAACGGATGGAAAGTTGATGCAGGATTTTCCAAAGCAGAAATTAAATGGTGGCTTGCAACGGCAAAATATTAACTTAACTGGTTTTAAATCAGGGGTTTATGTTTTGTATGTGCAGACAGGAGAGACGCGGGATGCGGTGCGGATTGTGATGGAGTGATTTTTAGTATTGCATTTGGATGCACTGCTATTATATTATCATTCATTCATCACCTACCGCCACTTGAAATTCCAAGTCACACTCGGAATAATCGGAAACAACGAGACTTTATAAGCTGTCCCTTTCGCCGTCCCACCCGCAATATCGGTATCAAAGTCATAAGAAATGAAGAACGTATTTTGCCGATTATAAATATTGTAGACCGAAAAAGTCCACGTTGATTTAAAATCTTTTTCCTTCTCAAATTGCTTTTGAGGCGTCAACGTAGCCGACAAATCAAGGCGATGATAAGGGTCGATGCGCGCGCTATTTCGATTGCCATAGCGGGCAACTGCACCTTGTTCGATAAAATAAACGCTTTTGATGGGCGTGAAGGTATTGCCTGTGCCATAGACAAATGCGCTACCGAAAGTCCATTTTTTACTCATTTCATAATTAGCGACAACCGATAAATCGTGGCGACGGTCGTAGGTGGCATCGAAAGTTTTTCCATCATTAATATCGTCAAAAGTACGCTCCGTTTTCGATAAAGTATAGCCAACCCAACCGGTTAAATTGCCCTTACTTTTTTTGAAAAACAACTCCATTCCATAAGATTTGCCGCTACCAAAAACAAAAGAAGATTCGAGGTCATTGGCGATGTCAGGAACGTAGGTTTCCCCGTAATCAATCTGATTTTTTAAATCTTTATAATAGACTTCAATGGAGGTTTCGTAAGTATTATCTTTCAGGTTTTTAAAATATCCCAGGGCATATTGCACACCTTTTTGCGGCTTCACAATCTCCGTACTTGGCACCCAAACGTCACCCGGCAAACTACTCGTCGAATTGCTCACTAAATGAATATATTGATTGGTAAAAGTGATGCCTGCTTTCAGGGAAGCGGTTTCTGAAAGGCTATATTTTCCACTCATTCGTGGCTCTAAATTCCAGTAAGTTTTTACGGGGTCACCTTTGGCATAAACCGTTGCATCAATTTTGGATGTGTACGGGCCGACTTGCTGAAACATCGTTCCGCGCAAGCCAAAATTAACGCTCAACCGCGAGTTTATTTTCCAATCATCCTGAATATAGATAGCGGCATCGTGCGCATAAGTCGGAATAAAATTATTGGAAAAAACCGTTGTGCCGTCTGTGCCGTTGGCTACGTTAGGCGTTAGTTTGTGGTAAGTGTAGTTTGCACCAAATTTTAATGTATGCTTTGGGTTGGGGTAAAAATCAAAGTCTAATTTAGCATTATAGTCGCGCACCCCGGAGTAAATATCTACTTTGAAAACATCTTGCCCACCTCTAAATTCAAACTCATATTCATTATAAATTGCGGATAAATTCATAAACAATTTACTGTTGAAAACATGATTCCAGCGCAGTGTTGCTGTTTTATTTCCATAAGGCAAATCAAAGAAAAAGTCGCGGGTACTTGACCGAAATTTCAACACATCCTGACCAAAATAGGCACTCAAATATAAGCGGTCTTTATCGGAAAAGCGGTAATTTACTTTGGCATTGACATCATAGAAATAGTAGTTTGTACCCGAAAAATCGGTAGCAGTAATGAACGGTTGTGCCAGGTCAAATCCATACGTCCGCCGCGCCGATATGATGAAAGAACTCTTTTCTTTTACCAGCGGTCCTTGCAACGTTAGTCGCGAGGCAATCAAGCCGATTCCACCTTCCGCTTTCAATTTTTGGTCGTTTCCTTCCTTCATTTGCACATCCACGACTGAAGACAATCGACCGCCATAATAAGAGGGCATTCCTCCTTTTATCAACGTTGTGTTTTTAATGGCATCAGAGTTGAAAACGGAGAAAAAACCGAGTAAATGTCCACTATTATAAACGACGGCTTCATCCAATAAAATCAAATTTTGGTCAGGACCACCACCTCGTACATAAAACCCTGAACTTCCTTCGCCCGCTGACTGCACGCCTGGCAATAATTGCAAAGTTTTCAAGATGTCAACCTCTCCAAAAAGGACGGGTAGTGTCTTGATTTTTTCGACCGGCATGGTTACCGTTCCCATCTCGGTGCTTTGTACATTTTTATCTTTTTCTTCCGCAGTGACGACAACTTCCTGCATGGTTACGCCTTGCGATAATTTTGTATTAATTGTTTGATTATCAATTAGTTGTATTGGTTTTTCAGTGTCACTAAAACCAAGGTAGGAATAGACGATGGTATAGTTACCTGCGGGTAAAGTGAGCGAGTAAAAGCCGTATAAATTAGTGGTTGCGCCTTGTTCGGTATTGCCTTTGATGTAGATATTTGCGCCGATAAGCGTTTCGCCACTCTCCATATCAGAGACGTAGCCACTGATGGTGAAATTTTGCTGCGCATCAATAGAAAATGTGCTAAAAAGTAAGCAGAAATAGATGAAAATTCGGCGTAAAAAATACTCCATTTTGGTGGTTGTTTTTTTGAATTTGTAATAGGAACGTTTGAATTGCAAAATAGCTTTGTAGAATGTTGATTATTACAAAAATGTGAATGTAGGGAATACCTGAAAAAGGGAGAATACCCCTAAACTTTGTCAAATATCTCTCCTTTTATTACCTTTACAAAAAGGTGTAAAAGAGTATATTTAAATATGCAGCGATATCAAATATTAGATGCTGATTTACAAAGTGAAGTTGTTGAATTAACTGATTATCAGTTGGTTGGCGTGCTTGTTGAAAAGACGAAATATCCACCTTTTATTTACGAAAAAGTAAAAAGAGAGTTAGCAAACAGAAAAATTGTGGGGGAAGTATATGCTGATTTAGAGAGGCAATATCAAGCAGTCGAATTGATAACACCTCGAAAAATTCCCAAAGGCATATTTGTATTGCTAATATTATTGAACCTTTCTTTTGGAGAAGAAATTATCTCTTCTTTTCAGATATTGGCGATGATTATAGTCGTCATTTTTGTCAATAGAAAATTAGAATA
>CAYUNA010000318.1:0-5772 GCA_964445895.1 uncultured Saprospiraceae bacterium
TGTCTGCGGCAACGCGGGTGGGGTTCTTGAGGGATAAAAAGCGTTTACAAAAACGCTTTTTATCCCTCAAACTCCCTTTGAGTTTTGTTATTGGCAATCGGGCACAATATTCGGCAGCGATTTCGTACCATTCCCTAATCACTACTCCATCCTCATCGCCTCCTGATTCATCCCACCTTGATGCAAAATCAACGACTTCGCACCTTCCGTAAAACTAATTTGTGCATCTACTACTTTTAGGAAAAACTTATTTTCAGACATTGGAAAGACCTCAAATTCTGGCTGCCCTGTAGCCTGCACAAACAGCCGCTTTCCATCCTTTCGAACGGTCATAATAAATGTTGGCGACAATTTATATTTACCAACGTATGATGCCAACACATCATCGGAAATGACGATTGTTTTTACCAGATTTTGGGTATTCACACCTAACTTTTCCAAAATGTTCTTGGCATTTTCATTAGCAGGATTCATTTTGTAAGCCTCTTGATAATTCAGGTTAGCTTGAGCCAAATAAACTTCCCCTAAACTATCGTAAGTATTGGCAGATTCTGGAAAGGTTTTGACATTTAATTTAAAAATCATAATTGCCTTATCCAACTCCCCTCTGCCCATATAATCATAACCCAATTCATTGATACTTGCTTCATCAAAATCATACTTATCAGCATCATTTTTTTGCCAATTTTCAAACTGTCTAAACAACTCTCTTTCTTCAACATTTTTCTCTAAAAGTTCAGCAATTTTTGCCGCTATAGATTGCTTCGGAATGACTGCTTCATCACCTTGCCAAATCGCTGCAACACCTCGCATTAAATCGCCAAATTGTCTGCTTGAATTGTTAGTCAATAAAATAAAAGTACGCTCCGTATCAAAGTTTAGGACAATCACTGTCCGAAAACCAACCCAGCTACCTGTATGTTGGACACCTTCCAAATGACCGTCCTCTTCGCTGATATTTAACCCCCAACCAAAACCATAGTCTGACTGCGTACCGTCATTAAGCGTTACGGGCTTGTAGGCTTCTTCCAAAGTAGTCCGTTTAACCAATTTATTCTCAGTCAACGCATTGCTCCATTTCAACATATCTGGTGCTGACGCGTAGATGCCTCCGTCGCCAATCATACCATTTAAAAACGTCCAATCATTCTCCTCAAAGCCCTGACCGTCAGAGGAATAGCTAAATCCGTAAACTCTATTTTTAACCGTAAACTCATCCGTCGGACTGAAAGCCTGAGCGTTGGTCATCCCTGCTTTATCAAAAATATTCTTTTGCAAAAAATCACGAATAGGTACACCTGAAGCTCGTTCAATTATTTCGCCTAACAAGACATATCCTGTATTGCTATACGCATATTTGTCACCAGGCTTGAAGTCAATTGGGGGCATCATTTTGGCGTACATTGCCACCATATCGGCATTAAACGCCGTCTTTCTATCATCTATTGGCGTCTCTGTATCCCAGTTTTTTTCAAACAAATCCATATAATCTGGCAATCCACCGGTGTGATTTAGCAGGTTTCTAATCGTAACATCTTCATACTTCAATTCCGGTAAGTATTTTTTTATATTATCATCATAGTCGAGCTTACCTTTTTCTTTCAAAATCATAATGCCCATCCCAATAAATTGCTTACTAACCGAAGCTAACCGAAAGGAAGCATTGGCACTTAATTTTTCGCCAGTTTTCGGATTGGCTACACCAAGACTATTGTGGTAAACGGCCTTACCTTTTTCTGCTATTAAAAGCGTCCCATTAAAGAATTTATTGGTGTACATTTCCTCCAAAAAAGCATCTACTTTATCATTTTTTTCTTTCAAATTAGCATCCATGATTTTTCCTGGTTGCTGTGCAAATGTGGACGTGGAACAACATAAACTGAAGAGAAGTAAATAGAAAAATAGCATAATTTTTATTTTAAAAAAGGTGATTGATTTGTTACCTGAGGTAAGTTTCTTTGATTTATGAGAAGCGAGAAAATCACAAGGTTTTTCAGCTTCAAAAAAAACACTGGGGGTTGTGTAAAAAGGTCGAAAAACGAATAGGTAGCAGATACCCGATATTTACTAAAAACTGTTTTTCAACAACTTGTACATTAAATTATTTATAAAACAAAGGTATCCGCTACCTTTTTACACAACCCCGGGGTAGATATTAAGGGGCAGAAACGAGTTTTGCAAACTCATTTCTGCCCCTTTAAAATCCCTTTCTATGAAATTAAAGGAACTTACTTTGCACTGTATTTATAAATACTAAAAATTTATCTCTTTACACCACTTCCCCTGCTATCAACATCCGAAACTCCTGCTCTAAAATTCCAAAAAACCACGCTTCCAATCCTTCTTTCGGAATAGGATGCCCTATGCGCAACTTCGGGTCTTTCACCATTTTTAGTTCTACAAAACGACGAGGTGAACCTTTTTGAAAATACTTGCGCCGATGAATCCCTTTTGGTGTTTTTTTACGACCATTGGTGAAGTGAACATCAAATATATTTGGGGAGTCATTCACCACTTCCCATTGTTGCAAACCACTTTCATTTTTGAAAAAAGGAAATGCACATAAGCCCTTGATTTCTAATTCAATACCAACTAATCTATCGGTAGATTCTTCAGGTTTGAAATGATGTTTATTGGCATCGTTCCATTCTTTTTTGATGTATTCGTGGCGTTTTTTTATTAAAATTTCTTGACTTTCTTCATCAGCAGACAAAACGCCTTCCATGATTTCTTCATTATAAAAACTTTCCCGAAACCAAACCGTTTTCCCCGTAACTTCAAACCCTTTTTTCTCAATTATTACCAAATAGAAGTCTAAAATTTGCTCGAAATTCGCTCCATAGATAGACAGAAATGCTGTTGCAGTACCAGGATACAAACGATTATAAATTTCTACTTTTAAATTAAAAAAATCATCCTCCCAAGTCTTCAACAGTTCCTCATTATCTGTGGTATAAGTTTCCAAACCCATACACGCTAATGAAAGTGTACGTTCGTAATCTTCAATGGTTTTGGTTAAAGTATCGACCTTTGACTTAGTAGATAAATAGTAGGAATAGAGGTTTGCTCGTTTTTGATCTGTCCAAAAATTTTCCCCTTGATACCTCTTTTCGCTTTCCATCAAATCCATTTTGCTCAATAATTGAATATAAAAGCTACCTTCTTTCAACTTAAAAATTTTGCGTCGCAATTCACTCGCCTTATCCGCAAAATTGATTTTATCCCATTGTTCCAACAGCAAATCTCCTCCAAAAATATCTTCTTCCAAATCTATTTTCACCTCGTCGTTGTCCACACTAATCGTGACAGACAAGCAATCATCAAAATCGTATAAATTCAACGCTTTCGACAGCGGTGTCATCAATTCTTCCCGAATTGTACGTTGCAATTGGCGCGCTCCGTATTTGGGGTTATAACCTTTTTTACCCAGCAAATCCAGTACTTCTTCCTTTATCTCTAAATCCAAATTTCTAAATTGAATGCCCTCTAACTTTTTAAACAATTCCATTTCGCGTTCCATCACAAACCGAATCGTATCTTCATCCAACGGTTCGAAGGGGATAATTTGGTCAATCCGATTGAATAATTCTGGTCGAAAATGCTTCTCTACTGCGCTTTTAAAATGCGTGGTTACATCGTTGGCATCTAAAGTTTTTTTCCAACCAATTCGGTTACTTTGTAGATTTGCTGCACCAATATTTGAAGTCATAATGATGATAGCCGAACAGAAATTCACCAGTTTACCCTGTCCATCCGTCAGTCGCCCTTCACTCAATATTTGCAACAACAAATCATAAAAACTACTATCTGCTTTTTCAATCTCATCAAATAACAACACCGAAAACGGTTCTCGTCGCACCGCCGAGGTCAGTAGTCCGTCGGCTTTTCCTACACCTGTTAAACGCAATACAGAATAAGGCTGCGAAAACTCACTCATATCAAACCGAATCATCCGGTCGCGGCGTCCAAACATGAATTTGGCAAGCACCTTTGCCAACTCCGTCTTACCCACACCCGTCGGTCCGACAAAGAGGAAAGACGCTATTGGTTTGCCCGTCCGCGTCATGGCAGTCTTGACCGCTGCGAGGATGTCTGCTACCGAATCGACCGCTTTATCTTGTCCAAAAACCTGATTGTTAAAATCTGTTTTTATCGCCTGCAAATCCATCGGAATCTCATCATCAACCATGAAGCTGGGCATCCCGGATTCTTCACAAAAATAGCGAATCACTTCTTGTTTTGAGATGGTCGATGGGGGTAATACCACCCCTTTTTTCACCTCTTTCTTCGTTAATTTTGCTGGACTATTATTGATGATAATACTTTCCAAAAAACGAATCGGTTTTCCGGGAAAACCTGCATAAGGTGTGAAACGTCGATTCAACCGGACGACTTCTGTAATTGCCTGGTTATCAATGTTTACCGAACGAGATTGCGCGACTTTTTTGACTTTTTCTAAGATGATTTCCTCCAAATCGTCTCGCGGTTCTTCCAAACGAATAATTTGAAAAAACGACGAATAATTGGGGCTTTGTGCTTCAATATGCGCCAGCTCGGTATCGGTACATTCCGATACCAATGTTATCTCACCACGACTCACAAACGGTCGCAGATATTCCGCTATACTCACGGAATTTCCTTCGTATTTTCCAACTTCAAAAAGCTCCACTAAATTTCTTACAAAAAGAATATCTCCAGTCTTCGCCAATTCTTTGCAAAGAAAAACGAGATTATCTTGCCAACCCGTATTTTTCGTCAACTCTTTGATTAAAATAGAAGCCGTGGTTTCCCAAATATTCCTCTCGATACCCAGTTTATTTTTTTGGCGTGCTAACTCCCAAAGCAGTACGGTTTTGCCCACACCAGTAGGGCCGACAAGTAAAGCATTTTTACCAAAATTACTTTTCAAAATGCGACTCAATTGCAGCAATTCTACCTCGCGTCCAAACATCACTTTTTGGTTAATCTCCAATTTTTCTGCTATTTGTGGCAACCATGCTTTTTTCTCCTGTTCATTCAAGTTTTCCAATTCAGCGAGCGTGTGAATTGTCAAATTTATATCTTGCTGCAGCAATTCAATATCCTCAAACCAAATGGCAGAAACAATGGCGTGTACTGCGGTCAATCGCCGCTTTCGCGTAAATTCTAACTGAATTGCTTCTACAATTTGATTTTTTAAATCTGCTAAATTTTCCGAAAAAACTTCCACCCCCAAAGTTGATACAACACCCCAAAAACCAGTTCCTATAGCATTGTATAAATAATCAAATTCTAAAATAAAGGATGGAAAACGGTTTTCATCTTTAGATTTTGGAAAAGCAACGGCCACGCTGTCTTTTAAAAAATCCCCCTCGCGATATTCATTAATTAATTTGCCATAATTCCCCTCATTAAGTACTTTTTGCTGAAAAGCTGCCGCGTATTTTTGCGCTAATTTGGGTAAGGTTTCATTGATTTGCAGTGCGTCGCTGTCCATGAGTGGTACGGTGAGTTCGCCGCCAGTGGAAAGGTGTAATTTGACTGCGTAGAAAGGAATGGTTATAGATTTCGGCATTTGGTTGTGATTTTAGTGGGCAAATATAATGATAACATTGAAATATGTGGAATCTCGAATTAATAATGATGGTTTTGCCTTCCAAAGTACGCTGTTCCATATTTACTTTTTATCCGTCTGTATTGCTAAATATTCTTTTCGCTAATTTGAATAAAAAAAGGGCAACTTTCTTGTAGGAAAGTTACCCTTTTTAGAATACAAAAGTCTCACAATACAAA
>CAYUNA010000319.1:0-5765 GCA_964445895.1 uncultured Saprospiraceae bacterium
CAACAAAACTTTCAAACAATCCAATGCAGTTTTTATATCCAACATTTTTATTTGCTCTTGCCGCGTTGGCGATACCGATTATTATTCATTTATTTCATTTTCGGCGTTTCAAAAAAGTCTATTTTACGAATGTTCGCTTTTTACGCGAGGTAAAAGAAGAGACGAGTGCACGGCGAAAATTACGGAATTTATTGGTGCTGTTGATGCGTTGCCTGGCTTTAGCATTTTTGGTGTTTGCTTTTGCCCAGCCGTTTATTCCGCGTGATACGGAGGTCAAACAGGGTGAAAAAGCGGTCAGTGTTTTTATTGACAATTCCTTCAGTATGAGTGCATTGAGTCAGGAGACGCCGCTTCTGGACAAGGCAAAACAACGGGCGCGAGATGTGATTAATGCACACCCGGTCGAGGATAGATTTCAAATTTTAACCAATGACTTTGAAGGACGGCATCAGCGATTGATGAGTAAAGAAGATGCGTTGGCGATGATTGATGAGGTCAAAATTTCACCGTCTGTGCGAGAGTTATCGAAGGTAATGACGCGCCAAAAGCAGGCTTTAAACTCAGGAACGGCAGACAATCATGCAGCATATTTGATTTCTGATTTTCAAAAAAATGTAACCGATATTGATAGTTATGCTGATACGACCGTTGATTTGACGTTGATTCCTTTACAATCAGTACAAGAAAAAAATATTGCGATAGATTCGGCTTGGTTTGATGCACCTGTTCAGATGCTCAATCAAACGAATGCATTGGTAGTGAAAGTGCGCAATTTGAGTGAAGAAGACGCCGATAATGTCCGTTTAACGATAAAATATGAAGGGCAAGTGAAGCCTGTCGGGACGTTGTCGATTCCTGCCAATTCTTCGATTTCCGATACCGTAAATATCACGATTTTACGAACGGGCTGGCACGAAGCAGAGTTGGCAGTTACCGATTTTCCTGTTCAATTTGATGATAAATATTTCTTTACGTTTAAAGTTGCTGACGAGATTAATGTGCTGACAATCAATGATTCACAGCCCAATACCTTTTTAGAAAAGGCATTTCGAGGCATGAAAAACTTCAAAGTAACGAGCCAGCAAAGCCGGAATTTGGATTATTCAAAATTTGCGGATTATCAAATGATTGTTGTTAATGAATTGACTTCCATTTCCTCTGGTTTAGCGTTTGAGTTAAAACAATTTACGGAAAACGGCGGCAATTTATTGGTCTTTCCATCTGCCAACGCCAACTTGGGGTCTTACAATAGCTTTTTGAAAACATTTCCCGCGAATGAATTGGTCAGCTACGATATTGCTCAACGATTTGTGGGACGCATCAATACCGACGAATTTATTTTTAATGATGTTTTTCAAAATAGAAATGCTAATTTAAAACTGCCCGTTACACAAGCAAATTTTAAACTAACCAACTATGGAAGTCGGGGAGAAGAACGCTTGTTGACTTACCGGGATGGCACACCAAATTTGACAAAATATACGATTGGGAAAGGGCATTTGTATTTTAGCACTGCACCCTTGAATAGTGAGCTAAACAACTTAGTCCGTAGTGGAGAGGTCTTTATTCCGATGTTGTACAAAATGGCGATTTCTTCAGCGAAAGCTAATAAAATAGCTTACACTATCGGGCGAGATGAGGTGATTATTGCGGATAACAAAATACAAGGTAGTGGCGAAACGGTTTATAAGTTGCAGGGTACTGCGGAAGAATTTATTCCTGAACAACGCGTCGTTACTTCCAATGTATATTTGGATGTACATGATAAAATTAAGGAAGCGGGCTTTTTTGAATTGTTTTTAAATCCAGAAGACAAATTAGCCAAATATGCTTTTAATTTTGATAGAAAGGAATCAGTTTTAGAATATTACAATGTAGCAGATTTGACGGAAAAGATTGGCGTTAGTGCAACAGTTTTGAGTACATCCGAAGCGGCAAGTATTACAGAAGAAGTTAGCGAACGTAGTCGAGGTGTTGTTTTATGGAAATGGTGCGTGTTGTTAGCGTTGCTATTTTTGGGACTGGAGGTTTTGTTTTTGCGTTTTTTCAAAGTATAAAAATGATTTTTGAGCGGTGCGTCAACTGTAATTTCTTTTATAGCCAATTTTTGTCCGCCCGCATCACGAGTTTTCTATTCAAAATAATTGTTTTTGAAAGAAAAAATCCGTGGTACGGGCGGACAGAGAATCGCTATTAAACTTGTGAAAATAACTTTTACGCTGGCAAAAAAAATTAGGGTGCGTTCGGTCAAAAGGCCTTTTCATACACTTCCGTGAAGGACTTGAGAGATAAATTCATAACTGTCAATTTTTAGCACTACGCTGAAACTCGCTGCACTTCTGCATGCACCAAATCCATATACAATTTACTAAGCTTCCGACTCATTGCCCCAAATGTTCCATTTCCAATTGTTCGACCATCAATTTTCGTCACTGGTGTTACGCCACCAAATGTCCCCGTCACAAAAGCTTCATCTGCGCCATAGACATCAAATAACGAAAAATTACGCTCAAAAACAGGGATTCCATGCGCTTTGCAAACCCGAATAATCGCCCCACGGGTAATGCCATTCATGCAATATTGACCTGTCGAAGTCCAGACTTCACCGTTTTTAATCATAAAAAAATTAGTGGCATTACAAGTCGAAACCATTCCGTGAATGTCCAACATCAATGCCTCATCTGCACCCGCTTCGATTGCTTGTACTAAAGCCATCACTTCATGAAGTTTGCTATGGCAATTCAATCTTGGATCTAAATAATCGGGTGAACCACGCCGAATCGTACTTGTAAATAAGGTGATTCCGCGCTCTTGACTTTCTTTAGAGGCAGCTTTATGTTCAGCAATAACGACCAGATTGGGCCCAGAAATTGTCAAACGAGGGTCTTGCGAAGGTGTTTTTTTTACACCCCGAGTAAGCATAAAACGCAGGTGAACGTTGTCGTGCATTTCATTTTTGTGAACGACTTTCCAAAGTTCGGCGGTGAGTTCTGACTTAGTCATGCCAACATCCATACCGATGGTCGCCGCAGCAGTGTAAAAACGGTCGAGGTGCTCGTCCAAAAAGACCAATACGCCATCGTGTAAACGCAGGGCTTCCCAGATGCCATCACCGACTAAATACCCGCTATCGAATACAGAGATTTTGGCATTTTCGCGTTTAAAAAATTCGCCATTGATATAGATTTGAACGTCCTTATTGCGGTCGTCGGGGATTGCGTTGTGAGTTCCGTGTACCATATTTTTTTAAGCGCGAAGGTAAAATCTTTTTTGGAAAGTAAAGACAAAATAATAACTCCGTCAAGTTGGACAGTGTATAATTTTTCTCAGTTTTGGCTTTAAAGCGCGATAATTGTTGATACTTTGAGCATGTCTAGCTTTTATACGAACTGAAAATCAATGATTTAGTTATTGAACACTTTTCCCTCAATTATTCACTACCGTCCGAACGAATACCGAATCTGTATTTTTATTTCGGTTCGTTTGTTGCCAAAAATTTCATCTAAGCCACTACCAATCGAATCTTGATTGCTAAAATAGGTTTGTGCAATCCGTCCTTCAATGGTCATATTTCGAATACCTTTATACCGCAGATTTAAATAAAAACGGCTTCCTTGATTAAAATAGGCTGGAATCGAAAAGAAGTAAATTACATCATTTTCATAATTATAAGAAGCAGATTGAAAGCTATCTGTGTTAAAGATGGCAAATCTTGTAGAAAACGAAAATGGATTGTTCAATTGCCTAAAAACTAGGTCTTGATAAGCCATAAATCCTTTCTCAATAACGCCGCTTGTCAGTTTAGCTCTGATAAAATCTACCCGACTTCTTAAGGTCAACCAATTGGTTACGTCTGTTGAAAAATGAAAGCGAGTTTGAAATTTATAGGTTGGCACCAGCACGTCTAAAGCCGTTTCATTCGCCGCCATATTTTCCTGACGACTTTTTTTACGTATTTCAAAATAAGCAAACCATTTTCGGCGCACCTCATACATCAATCGTGTGCGCCACTCTTGCCCTTGTGACGGCGCATCAATGCCAAATCGTAGCCAAGGATGTTTCCAGGCATCATAAAATCCTGATAAAGACCAACCTTTGGCAGGACGAACATGCAAGCCGACATAAACGCCGCTTTCATTCTCTGTCACTCGTCTATCCGAAAATGGACGGGAGTCAATATGATGAAAGTTACGGGGAAAGTGTCGTTGTAAAACGGCCAAGTCTACTTTTGGATTCAGCGAAACCAATAGACCATTTAAAGTGGCAATAGCGCCGTTATTGCTGATTGCTGTCTCTCCAAAGAAATTTAGATTACGAATTAATAAGGTATAATCTCCACTGACATTCAGTAGATTACTACCAGAAAATCGAAATTGATTGTCAAGTCTTGGCGTGGCATTCAAAGGAATACCAAAATTATTGTAAACGCCATTGAGTGCAATATTGAATTTTTTATCCTTGTATTCGATACGGCTACCAATTGTGTTTTGCTGCACTGCACCCTCCTTACCAATCTCTGCCACGGTACGTCTTAGTCCTGTTGCAATAAAGGAAGTTGCCTCCAAATTTTCCAATGCGTCGTCCAAATTAGCTGTTGCATCCCGGTTTTTTCGAGAAGCAAATGCCGTCCAATTTATTTTATCCGTAATTCCAATCGTTACGCCAACACCGCGCATAAAATTTAATTCATTGACGGAAGAATAAGGTTTTAGCGTTCGGGAGTTGGCTTTGATATTGGTGACAAATGAACCTTTAGCGGTTGAAAAACCAGTGTATAAAATAAGTCCCTGACCGAAATTAACCGAGAAATCACCCAACGCAATCGCTTTAATGCGTTTGTTATAATCCCTTAGAAAAATGTGGGCTGAATAAAAATCAAATCCTTGTCTATTGCTACCCGAAAAGAACTCCTCGCCGCTATCTTTTTCTGCGGTAACACCGAAACTGAATCGCTGATAATAATTATGTTTGTAACGAACATAATATTTATTGGGGTCACCTAAAAAGTCTTCATTCAGAAATCCTTTTTGCTTTTCCAAAAAGCGAGACCACCGCAAAAATAAGTCATTGTCGCCCTGCGTAATCATTTCTCCTAAGGACGCATTAAATTTCCCTTCTGAATCTCCAATTGTCACGAATGGCAAAATTCGCCGAATCGTGGCTTCATCAAAACTTGGAATTGCTTGTAACTCATAAATGGAAATCAATTGTCCCATTTCTTCCCGATAGGTCAAAAAATCATTGACTTGTGAGTTGGCTAAAAGCCCCAATTCGAGTAAATCTAATTCTTCTACTCGATTCAAATTCATGGGACGCTGCCGTAGTGATTCCAGATTTTCAAAAATGGTATTAAAATCAAACTCGGACTCATCACTGTTTTCGACAAAATCTTCAATCGCGGTCTGAATTTGATTTAAATCAGGCGATAGGGTATCTTGTCCAATCGGTACATTTTGCCCAAATGTGAAAATTGGCGCACCACTTATTATTAAGTAAAAAAGTATCTTTTTCATCAACTTATATTAATTATCCGCAAGGTAGTTGATTCCTTGGGAATTGTATATAATTTGATTTTAAAAAAAAGATTGAATTTTGTATGTTTTCTACCTTTTGTCTGCTGGCATGAGGGAGAAAATTGCAAATTTTCGACTTCCAATAAAATATAGTGCGCGTTGCCTGCGGCAACGCGGGTGGGGTTCTTGAGGCTGAAAAATGCAAAGAAACTTTTGTTATACGGTACAAATTACAGTGTAAAGTAAGTTTCT
>CAYUNA010000320.1:0-5761 GCA_964445895.1 uncultured Saprospiraceae bacterium
TTCCCCCCCGCTTATGGTTTCCCTCCGCAAAAATTAAAAGTTTATGCCTAAATTTTGTCCAGGTTATTGGTTAGTTGCGTTGTCGGCATTCATGACTTTTTGGCTATTGCCTACTGTTCTGTACAGTCAAGAGGTTATTCCGTATCCTGATAATTCTCCGTTTGCCAAAGATTTTGAAGCGATGGGTGTGCCTGCGATGGATAATATATGGGGCGAGACAGAATATCAATTAGCATTTGATGTGTTGGACCAGATTTACGAAGCAGATAAATTTTCTTTGCCGCGGATGGATAGCGAATATTCAGGGACATTATACAAGCGATTGACAGCATTAGAAAATTTTGATTTTATTACCGATAAAACTAAAAACATTGGAAAACGCATCATCGAATTTGAACACGTCAAAGAAATTCCTTTTCGGACACTGATATATTATATCGAAAACGAGGAAGGACAAGAACGCTTTGGGAAGGAAGTTTTAGAATGTTTTTTCTTGGATATTTACGTCTATCATGCAGGAATGGAGTTGTATACAGAATTGGAAAATCAGTTGGGCGAACGAGCCAATACGGGCACTTTTCGTAAAGGAATGGAGGTTTTACAGTTAGAATTTAACAATAAAATCAATCTTATTTTCAATGTTTTTGAAGAAGGACATTATCGATATTCTGAACGGGATTTACTGACTTTTGCAAATAAGTTGTATTTTCTGCTGCCAAAAATCAGTAATCCTACTTACCGCAAACAACTGAAATTTCGCTTAAAAAACCTTGAAAATGGCGATTTTAGCCCAAAACTATTGCAAATTCTTAAAGAAATGAAACAAGAATTGTAAAATTTTACGCTATATTTGCACCAGAGAAAACTTACACTTTGAAATGGTTCAGCTTAATTTCAAATTAATAAATTGTAATTTTTTCCTCCCGACATCTTTCCCTCCTAAAATTTTTCTATAAATGTTAGCTAAAACGCTACATTTGCAAATCTGGTTTTTTTACTCAACTAAAAATTGAAAGTTTGCCATTGCGCATTCAATAAATATACGAATACACTTATATACCAACATATATTAAATAATAACTGCTTTGAAAAAAATACTTATTACCGGCGCAGCTGGTTTCTTGGGGTCACATTTATCTGACCGATTCATCAACGAAGGCTACCACGTTATCGGAATGGATAATTTGCTAACGGGAAATTTGGACAACATTGCTCATCTTTTTCCTCGCAAAGAATTTGAATACTATCATCATGATGTTTCAAAATTCGTTCACGTTCCTGGCGAATTGGATTATATTTTGCACTTCGCATCACCTGCAAGTCCAATCGACTATTTAAAAATGCCAATTCAGACTTTGAAGGTAGGGTCTTTGGGTACACACAATTTACTCGGTTTGGCGAAAGCTAAAGGTGCGCGAATTTTGATTGCTTCTACTTCTGAAGTTTATGGTGATCCATTAATTCATCCACAAACGGAAGATTATTGGGGAAATGTAAATCCAATTGGTCCTCGCGGGGTATATGATGAGGCAAAACGTTTTCAAGAAGCGATTACGATGGCTTATCACAATTTCCACGGCGTAGAGACGCGCATCATTCGTATTTTCAACACTTATGGTCCACGGATGCGAGTCAATGACGGACGGGTTTTACCAGCATTCTTTTCGCAAGCGATTCGCGGAGAAGGTTTGACTGTTTTTGGCGATGGTTCGCAAACACGTAGTTTCTGTTATGTCGATGATTTGGTGGAAGGTATCTACCGATTGTTGCACAGTGACTATCATATGCCAGTCAATATCGGAAACCCGGATGAGATGACGATTAAAGAATTTGGACACGAAGTAATGGCGTTGGTAGACAATCCGAAAGCAAGTTTAACGTTTAAGGATTTACCAACGGATGACCCAAAGGTACGTCGTCCAGACATTACTAAAGCGAAAGAAATTTTAGGTTGGGAACCAAAGGTTTCGCGAGCGGAAGGGTTGAAAATTACCTACGAATACTTCAAGAAAGTAGTCAAAAGAGGGTAGAAAATTAATGGTTAATGTTTAATGGTTAGTATTTAATTTGCTACCATTAACCATTAACCCCTAACCATTAAATATTAAAATAATGGCACAGAAAACAATACTTATTACGGGTGGTGCGGGTTTTATTGGCTCGCATCTGGTTCGCTTGATGTTGGAAAAATATCCAGACTATCACATTGTCAACTTAGATAAATTGACCTATGCAGGTAATTTAGAAAACTTGTCAGATGTAGATAAAAAGCCGAATTATACTTTTGAAAAAGGGGACATCGTGGATGCGGCATTTATCAACGGTTTGTTTGAAAAATACGACTTTGATGGTGTAATTCATTTGGCGGCAGAATCACATGTTGATCGCTCGATTGAAAACCCGTTGGCTTTTATTGAAACCAATATTTTGGGAACAATGAATTTGCTAAATGCGGCTCGACACAATTGGAAAGACATGGCAAACAAGCGTTTTTATCATGTTTCGACGGATGAAGTTTACGGAAGTTTGGGGGAAGAAGGTTTCTTTGTAGAGACTACAGCATATGACCCACGGTCGCCATATTCTGCTTCCAAAGCAAGCAGTGACCACTTGGTTCGAGCGTATCATCACACTTATAAGTTGCCGATTGTTATTTCTAATTGTTCCAATAATTATGGTCCAAATCAATTTCCTGAAAAATTGATTCCATTGGTCATCAACAACATCAAACACAACAAAACTTTGCCAATTTACGGCGATGGAAAATACACCCGTGATTGGTTATGGGTAATTGACCACGCTGAAGCAATTGACAAGATTTACCATGAAGGTGTCAATGGTGAGACTTACAATATCGGTGGCAACAATGAGTGGAAAAATATTGATTTGGTAGAGAGTCTATGCGATGTCATGGATGATTTACTGGGTCGGGAAAAAGGTTCTTCTCGTAAGTTGATTACCTTTGTTAAAGACCGTGCAGGACATGATCGCCGTTATGCGATTGATGCGTCCAAACTCAAAGATGAATTGGGGTGGGGACCAAAAATTCAAGCGGTAGAAGGCTTGAAAATGACTGCTGAATGGTATCTGAAAAATGAGGCTTGGATGGAAAATGTGACGTCGGGAGCGTATCAGGCTTATTATGATGATATGTACGCGGAGCGAGTTTAATGGAATAGAAAACAGGAGTCATCCCGAATTTTTAATTCAATGAAATGCGGTGCAAAATTACCGCATTTCATTCTATTTTTTCCCTTTGAGAACTATATGTGGGCTTTTAAAGAGCAGAAATCAATTTTACAAACTCATTTCTGAACCTTAAATGCCCTCTAAAGCTATAAAGAAACTTACTTTATAAAGTATATATTTCTATCAAATGGCTTAGACCAACGAAGCCTCTCGTACTGGCACAATCCAACCAAATTTATCATCAATTTTCTGTGAACGTATCCCATTAATTGTTGCTTTTACATGCGGCCCAACTTTTCGGTCTTCTATCGGTTGCAATTGCATGACTAAATCCTGATATTTGATTTTAGAAACGTGCGAAACAACCGCCGCTGTTCCCGTACCAAAACACTCTTCTAATTTACCTGCTTTATATGCAGCTACAATTTCGTCAATTGTCACAGGACGTTCTTCAATTTCGTAGCCATCACTTTTCAACAACTTAAGCACACTATCACGGGTAATTCCTTTTAGAATCGTACCACCTGTTGCTGGAGTCACTACTTTTCCATCAATTACAAAGAAAATGTTCATTGTTCCTACTTCCTGAATGTACTTAAATTCTTTCGCATCCAACCACATCACCTGATCATACCCTGCTTCATTTGCTAGACGTGCTGGAAGCAACGAACCAGCATAATTTCCAGCGGCTTTGGCTTCACCAGTACCGCCCATTGCTGCACGGATATAAGTCGTTTCGGCCAATAAACTTACTGGCTTAGGATAGTAAGGGCCAACTGGGCCTGTGAAAATGATGAATTTATAAGTTTCAGAAGGACGGACTCCAATAAACTCATCTGTCGCAAACATATAAGGTCGCATATACAACGCACTACCTTCTGTTGGTGGAATCCAACCTTGGTCTAAATCAACTAATAAATGAATAGCTTGCTCAAACAATTCTGGCGGAAATTCAGGCATACACATCCGTCGTGCACTCGCATTAATACGAGTACTGTGCATTTCCGGTCGGAAAAACAATGGCTTGCCATCATGACTTTTGGTCGCTTTCATGCCTTCAAAAATCGCCTGTCCGTAGTGCAAAACCATCGAGGCAGGATGTATCATGAATTTTTCAAACGGAACAATTTCTGGATTGTGCCATTGACCATCTCGATAATCACATACAAACATGTGGTCGGAGAATGTCCGTCCAAATGGAAGATTGTCGAAATCAAGACCCGGCAAGCGAGATTCTTTAACACGATTTACATTAATTTGGTACTTCATCGTTAGAGGTGATTAGAAAGGTTATAAAAAGTAGGTGTCGGCGAGAATAGTCCTCTAATCTTTTTTTGAAAAATTTTAAAAGAATTCTCTCAAAGTCTCCACAAAAATAGCTACTTTTATTCGTAAAAACAATATTTATAAAAAAAAGTAGTAAATTTGTAATAAATATTCTAAAAAATATGATTAAACCAAACGAAATATTGAATTCTGCTTTTTTGGATATGAAGATATTTCCTCACACTGAGCCTGATATTTTACTAAAACAAGCTGAAGGAGGAAATGCAAAAGGGCTTTTAGTGGTTATTTTTGAAGACAATACTCGTCCTGAATTGCTACCTTTTTTAGAGAAAATTTTATCAGCGGTGCAGTATGATTTAACTCAGGATGCACAACTTTTAAAGATAACAGATAAGACGGTTTTCAGTTTAATGAGTTTGGATAATGAAGCAAAAAACGGGATTCAGCAAGCCATATTTTTTGGTCAAACACCGAAGCAAGTTGGTCTGAATCTGAATATTCAAAAATATCAGCCGCTGCCTGTTGCTGGTAAAAATATCTTATTTGCCGATAACTTGGCTATTATTCATGATGATAATAATTTGAAAAAATCGTTGTGGATGAGTTTGAAGGCAATGTTTGAGGTTTAAGGGAATGAGTAGTGGGTTGATTCTCCTAATTAATAGAAACGTACTTTTGCATCTTTTACTACTGTGTAAAGTAAGTTTCTTCAACTTTTACACAAAGGGATTTTAAGGGCGCAAAACGGTTTGCAAAAACTGTTTTGCGCCCTTAACACAACCCCGAGTGCGTTTTTTGAAGCTCGAAAATCTCGCGATTTTCTCGCTTCCCAAAATATAAGAAAACTGTATTTACAATAAAATTTCAATAAAATGATGACTCCGCGTCTGCAACAACTATATACTTTTTTAAAAGAAAGCCCGACTGATTCTTTTATCCTTTTTGCAATTGCTAAAGAATATGAAAAAATGGGTGATAAAGAAAAAGCGCTCGGCTACTATGTTGGTTTGAAAGATTTAGACCCTGATTATGTGGGGACTTATTACCATTTGGGCAAATTGTATGAGTCGAATGAAGACTTTAAAACGGCATTTTTTACCTATAAAAAAGGGATGGAAATCGCTAAAAAAATGGGTGACCAACATGCCTTTAATGAATTGGCGGGCGCGAAATTAGGGGTAGGGGATGATGAGGATTTTGAAGAGTAATCTGATTGCCAAAAGGAGGTTGTGTCAAAAAATATTTTTGGCTGAATGCATCTCGAAATATTCTTTTGAACAGGAGT
>CAYUNA010000321.1:0-5748 GCA_964445895.1 uncultured Saprospiraceae bacterium
TTGGTTTCCATTGAAATCTTCTTTGTATGACTTATTTTTCTTATTAACTGATGTTATGCACTTTGGAAATATTTATTCCTCAAACTCCCTTTGAGAAAATTTAAATAAACTTTTGTTACACGGTACTTACTACCTACGGTATGCACACATCTCTACTTGGTCATTAATTTGATAATTTTTCAAATATAATCCAGTTCTTTAACCTTTTTCTATCCGCCCGCACCACGATTTTCTTTTTCAGACGGAGCAAAAGATAGAAAACATACAAAATTCTATCTGATTTTTAATCAAAAAAATTTGTCTGCATACCGCAGGTGATAATAAACTCCTACTTCTTCCAAAACTGCCACTTTGGTGTTCCACGTTTTGCCTTAGCCTTCGCTTTCTTCTTTTTCTTTCGATTTTTCTTCCATTTTTTAAAAACTTTATTTTTCACAACCACATACCGCAACGATACTCCCGATTGCGTATAAAAACTTTTTTCGCCACCTTGCAAATTAAACGCTGGTTTAAAATCATACGACAAGTTGAACCGTCCCAAGGTTATTTCTGCACCGGCCACGAGCGAAACACCAAAAGGATTTTCTGTCTTTTCGGGTACATCAACCTGGTTGACAGGTGGTGTCGAAGTATTCCAGCCTTTATGCATTCCTGCTCCCATATAGATATTCAATCCTTTGGTAATCAAGGGATAATGTCGTTGCACCAAACCCGTGATTAGCATTTCTTCCCGTTGTAAACTGGATTGTACGATGCCTTCTATGGTTACTTTATCTAATACCCTTTGTTGTACCGTAAATCCCCAATCTGTCCCCATGCGTAAGCCAAGGGCAGTGGTGTACAATTGTGAATATCCAGCAATAGAAAAGGCTAAAAGGAAGAACAAAATCATTGTTGGTCGCTTCATAAGTCGGTTTTGTTTTTGAAAAAATTTGCAATGAATCGAATGGCGAAAAAACGACGATAGTTTTGATTTTAGTGTATCGAAGGTAGGGTTTTCTTCTATTTATAATCTAATATACTAATCTGTTCGTTACAAAAATGAAAATCCTCTTCAATGTTCGACGCCACAATCGTCAATCTATCGCCCCGAAACTGTTCTATCAAATCTTGATACCAATCCATTCCTTGACGATCAAGATTGGTCGTAGGCTCATCCAAAAATAACAGTGGCGTGTCAGAAGTTAAG
This sequence comes from uncultured Saprospiraceae bacterium, assembly GCA_964445895.1. GTDB lineage: Bacteria > Bacteroidota > Bacteroidia > Chitinophagales > Saprospiraceae > CAYUNA01. The sequence continues at coordinate 1,190 of CAYUNA010000321.1, forward strand.
GCCAAAATCAGCTTCAATCGCTGCTTCATCCCAGAGGAGAAATGACGGACTTCTTTATGTTTTGCCTTAGAAAACTTTAAAATATCCAATAAATCTTGTGGCTGTAAATCGTTTAAGGCGGGTTTAAATTTTTGGTGAAATTCGATGGCTTCCCATAAAGTAAATTCTTCGATCAAATCAATGTATGGCCCAGCAAAACTGAGTTGTTGAAAGACATTATCTACCGATACTTTTTCTTGATGATTTGAGTATTTGACTGTTCCTTTCGAGGGCGTGAGATGCCCAGATAAGATTTTTAGGAAGGTAGATTTCCCAGAGCCATTTGGTCCAGTGATGGCATAGGCATTTCCTTTTGAAAATTGGTAATCAATTTTTTTTAAAATCCATTCAAACCGATACCGCTTTGAAACATTTTCTAAGGAAATGGTCATCTATTTTGTTTACAAATAACTAATCAACTACATACCAAGCCAACCTTTAAACTTCTTTGTCAACCCATCATTTTCTGCATCAAGTGCTTCAACAGAAATTCTGCTTTTATTGGCTTGATTGTTCATTTTACTGTTTTTTTTTCCATTCAAATGACGGAAACCGCGCATGATACCCCGGTCGGCTGCTTTGATAAAATCTAAAATTAAATCTCTTTCAGCAGTTACATTTAGCGTCGCTTCGATGATTTCGACGGCCTGGCTGACGTTGTTTCCTTTCACAAACAAGTGCCGATAAATATCTTGAATTTCATGAATCTGCGTAGTCGTAAATCCTCTTCTTTTCAAACCAACAGAATTGACTCCAGCATAAGACAATGGCTCACGTGCAGCTTTGACAAACGGTGGTACATCCTTTCTAACCAAAGACCCACCGCCAATGAAGGCACTTTCCCCAATTTTCACAAACTGATGAACTGCTACCAAGCCGCCTAAAATCGCAAAATCGCCAACTTCGATATGTCCTGCTAAAGTTACATTATTAGCCAATACGCAGCGTTCTCCTACCTGACAATCATGGGCAATATGTACATAGGCCATCAACAAACTATGGTCGCCAATTTTAGTCGTATCACTTGCTTCTGTTCCTCGATTGAGTGTGCAATATTCGCGAACAATCACGTTTTTGCCCAGCTCTACCGTTGAGTATTCGCCTTTAAATTTTAAATCCTGTGGTACAGCTCCAATGACCGCCCCAGGGAAAATTTTACAGCCATCACCAATCCGCGAGCCGTCCATAATCGACACATTAGAGCCAATCCAGACATCATCGCCAATAACTACATCCCCGCCAATCGTCGTAAAGGGTTCAATCTTCACATTATTACCGATTTTTGCATTCGGATGGATAAACCGTAATCCACTCTCATTCATAATATTGGGTTGTTCGGTCAAATTCATTTTAAAAGTGTTGGTGTCTGTTCTCCTGCGTTTGCAATATCGCAAATCTAATAAATAGTTTACTTCTATCTAACAAACAGAAATCGAAATCTAATTAAACTACGTTCTCTTGACAATTTGCGCGGTCAGTTCTCCTTCCGAAGCAATTTTGTCTCCCACATAGGCCGTTCCATACATCTGTACGATGCCACGACGAATCGGGCCCATTAATTCCAATTTCAACAGTAATGTATCACCTGGAACTACTTTATTCTTAAACTTAGTATTGTCAATTTTGATGAAATAAGTATCCCAATTACTGGGGTCTTCTTGCTTCGACAATGCTAAAATCCCACCTGCCTGCGCCATCGCTTCTATCTGCAAAACGCCTGGAAAAACGGGATTGTCAGGAAAATGTCCTTGAAACAATTGCTCGTTGAACGTAATATTTTTTACGCCAACGACATGCTTTTCTGACATTTCAATAATTTTATCCACCAGCAAAAACGGGTAGCGGTGAGGCAACCATTTTGCAATTTGCATGGTATCAAAAAGCGGCTCAATATTCGGATCGTATTTGGGTTTGCCCTTTAATTTTCGCTGCTTATTGTAATGTGTTCGCAAGATTTTAGCAAAATCAACATTTGCCTTGTGCCCTGGCTTAGTTGCAACGATTTTACCTTTAATAGGTTTGCCTAATAGCGCTAAATCACCGATAACATCTAATAATTTATGTCGTGCTGGTTCATTTCTAAAGTGTAAATCCGTCGTATTTAAAATTCCTTCTTTCTCCACCTTCACACTTGGTTTATTTAATTTCTTAGCCAAGGCATCCAATTCAGCTTGATTCATCAATCTATCAACAATAACGAGTGCATTGTCCAAATCGCCGCCTTTGATTAAATTTTGCTCAAATAAATAATCCAATTCATGCAAAAATACGAAGGTTCGACATCGAGCAATATCCTTAGCGTAATCTTCCAGATTGTGTAGTGAAGCGTATTGTTGTCCCAAAACTTCCGAGTTAAAATCAATCATCGTCGTCACTTGAAAATCATCACTCGGCAAGGCCAATAACTCTGTTCCCGTCTCTTCATCTACCATCGAAATTGGTTCTGTTACCACAAAGTAATCACGTTCCGACTCCTGTTCTTCTGTGCCAGCGTCTTGCAATGCAGCCACAAACGGTGCTGCACTTCCATCCATAATTGGCACTTCTGGCCCATCAATTTCTACCAGCACATTGTCGATTCCTAAACCATAAATCGCCGATAATGCATGCTCTATCGTGTTGACACAAGCTTCGCCTTTCGCAATTGTAGTACCTCGCAAGGTTGAGGTTACATTTCCGACTTCCGCGCGAATGATTGGTTTATCTTCCAAGTCAATCCGTTGAAATTTGTATCCGTGATTGATTGGCGCAGGATGAAATGTCAACTTTACCGATTTGCCCGTATGCAGACCGATTCCCTCCACACTAACGGCTTTTTTGATAGTAATCTGATTCATAAGGCTTATTATTTTATCAATGGACAATTATTAGTTACTGATGGCACTTTATAATTACTCATTGTTCATTGCTAATTGGCGCTCTAGGTCATTTATTCGTTTTACCAAATCGGGAAGTTGTTTAAAAACAGCATACGACTTTAGGTAATTTTTATAATCTAAGGCTGGTGAACCATACACCGCTGAATTTTCTTTTTTAATAGGCGACGCTACCCCACTCTGCGCCTGCACTTGCGCGCCATTGGCTACTTTGATGTGTCCTACAAAGCCCGCCTGCCCCCCAATTCGGCAATTGTCACCGATTTTTCCACTCCCTGCAAAACCTGCCTGCGCAGCAATCACGGTGTTTTTACCAATCTCTACATTGTGTGCAATCATCACTAAATTATCAATCTTAGTTCCCTGTTTGATGACGGTCGAACCCATTGTTGCCCGGTCAATCGTGGTGTTGGCACCAATTTCTACATTACTTTCTATCACAACGTTTCCAATCTGTGGAATTTTGGTGTAAGTACCATTTTTTTCGGGTGCAAACCCAAATCCATCGCCACCAATTACCACATTTGAATGCAAAATACAGTTGTCTCCTACTACGCAATTGTGATGAATTTTCACCCCTGGATATAGAATAACATTCTTGCCTATTTGTGCATTCTTACCAATAAAAACTTGTGGAAATATTACGGAGTTAGCACCAATTTTTACTTTTTTTTCAATCACGGCAAACGTCCCAACAGATACCTTTTCACCAACTTCGGCAGTGCTGTCAACAAACGCTTGACTTGAAATCTCAGCTTTATCAACTAACTGATTTTCAAACAATTGCAACAATTTAGCGACTGCTGCATATACATCTTTTACGCGAATAAGGGCTTCTGCTAAAACAGGCTGACTGGCTTTAAAATCTTCGTTAACTAAAAGTATAGATACTTCGGTAGAATAGGCATAATGCTCGTATTTGGGATTGGCTAAAAAGGTCAATGTACCTTTTCCACCCTCTTCAATTTTACTTGGTTGAGAAACGGTGACTGACGAATCCCCTTCTAAAGTCCCATTTAAAATGTGTGCTATTTCATGTGCCGTAATCTGCATAGGCGCAAAGGTAAAAAAGAAGTTAAGTTTCTCCTTATTTTTTAGAATTTAGTTACAAACAGAAAAGAAAAATGACGAAAGTTACTTAGTTTTTATATCAGGTAAGGACTCTTTTAATTCTTCTAAAAAAGCATCAATTTTATTTAAAAGTGCTATAAAATACTCTTTATTTTCGGGAACATCTGATAAATCTATTCTAAAATTTCCATTATTTAATAAATTTTGTAATTCTGCCATTTTTAATAATCGCATCGGGGTCAACATTCGATGAACAACACTACGGTATTCCTTGATTTTTTTGTTTTTAATAGCGATTTCTAGCTCTTCTTTCAATCCATTCCAGTCTTCTACTACTACTTCTAAGTAGTCATGAACGGCTAGATAGTCGTCGTCAAAAAATGCTGCTAAAGAAGTGAGTTCAAAGTTTTTATACATAATTTTCGGCTGATTACGATGTTTAGACCGCAAGTTGGGATTTTCTATTGAAAAAAACAAAAAAGTAAGACCCAAATCAAACGTTATTGACTCAGGTCTTACCTAAAAGCAAATCAAAAATTTATATTACCTACTCTCTTATTTATTTAAATTTGA
>CAYUNA010000322.1:0-5747 GCA_964445895.1 uncultured Saprospiraceae bacterium
TCCTCCTGTTTTAAATGCAAGGAAACTTTTGTTACACGGCACTCAACCTCATTCATAAAATCTAATAGATAGTTGGATTAATTCGTTTATTTCGATTGACTCGATTATGAGGCAATAGAAATAATCAAGATATTCGGGTTAATCATTTGATATTGAAAAACATCCCTGGCATCTTTCGGCCTGCATCATCTCCCGGACAACGCACTTTGATATTATCAAAATAAAAGATGTCCTTGAGCTTTGCCTTGTCAATCAAGCGACGGGTATCGCTACCAAAACGTGCTTTTCGATTTTTAGCGGTTGCTGCATCGCCGTTGCGAACACGAGTGATTTCAAAACCATCTACACTACATTTGGCATCAAAATCAAAGTTTTCTAAAATTGGAATTAAGCCCTGTTGCGCTTTGAATTCCGCTAAACGAATAGAGCCACCGGTGTTGTTGCCGAGTTTCATTACAGGGTTTGGAATTTTTTTGACTTTATATTTTAGCGTTGTTGGGTCTAAGCCACCGCCCGAAATAGTGATGGAGGCCTCGCCTTTTCGCTTGGGAATTGCAACGTATTTGCCATTTCCATTTTTAGTCAAATTGATCCCGTTTGCGGAAACGCGCATTTTGTCTGTAGGAATTCCTGCAGCCGAAATGGACACTGGGTTTTCTACGCCGACGTACATCACATTCATTTTATCTAAAGAAACTGCTACAGAACGGTCGCCGACTTCGTAACCAAATTTTCGAGAAAAAGTCTCTTCTTCACCTGTGATTGGGTTGGTCATTTTGATAGCCATATTGTGTTCTCTCGACCCGATGGAATTCGGATTGGTTGCAAAAATTGCCTTTCCGTCTTCAACTCGCAATGGACGACCGTCCACACTAATTGATAAGTTATCAGCAGTACTACTGTAAGCGGCTAAGAAAATTTCTCCTTCATATTTTTCACCACGAATCACATAATTATTATTGGTCGAAATGACGGGGTAAAATTTATCAGGGCGTACCACGTCGATATTCATTTGATTGAAAAAATGATTTAAAATAGTCGTTTCCGTAAGCTTTGCATCATTTTGAAATTTACTTAAGATCGGTAAAATGGCAGCAACTGGCATTTGCTGAAAAGTAAATTGTTCCCACGTTTTTTTATCAGAATCCTCTGGAATAGGGTTGAGTTTTAAAGGAATATTATTGGCGATTTGCTCACGAGTAGCTTCATCATCTACGAGTGCCAAAAGTTGTTTGCGAGTCGCGATTATCTTTTCTTTTAAAATTTCTGCCCGACCATTTTTCAATAGCACTCTCTGCGAAATATCTTTGTTATCTTTCTGTTGTGGCAAGCCGTTTTTATCCAAACCACCTGCCGCTTCGATGATTTCGCCGCGCAATTCATTCACATAATTGAAAAAAGCACTTGCAGTTTCTTGCGTTTTTTTGACCTTCTCCTTAAATGGTTCGTATTGAGAGTAGGCATCTGCTTGTTTATTGATGGCGAGGGCGAGTTTTTCATTGGAGCCTTCGACCAATTTGCTACTTTCGTTCAAGCTTTTGTCCATAGAAAATAACGCTTGCATAACTTCCGCCGATACGTTGAGTGCCAACATTGCGGTCAGCACGAGATACATTAAATTGACCATCAACTGGCGCGGTTCCTTTGGTATTGACATAGCACAAATAGTTTTTAGTGTTGCTTCGGGCCGAGTCCGAAGAACGAGTTTTGAAATAATAGACATACCACATCAGCGCGAAGCTCATGACAAGACAAGAACAAGCCATAATGGGTTGTTGTCTATTTAATTTTTAATCCAATCTTATTTGTTGACTGCTGAATGTAACGGTTAGAAACAGAAATGTTGTTTTATTTACACTCTCATAATGGAAGAGTGATAAAAAGATACAGTTGTCGTTGAATAAAATTTATTTTTGTTACACTGTACTATTAATTACTACGAGGCACTTAAATAGGCTTTAATAAAAATATTGAATCTCAACACTTTAGAGACTCTTCAACGACTGTTGCCAATCGAAAATTTAAAATCATTCTAAATGCTTGAAAAACATACCATTAAAAAATCAAAACTTATTACATTTGCAAAAAAATAATTCAGTTATGGCATTAGACCAAGTCGATGTAGATAAATACGAAGCACAGCAAGAAAAGGAAATGTCTTTTTTAGACCATTTAGAGGAATTGCGTTGGCATTTGGTGCGGGCAATTTTGTCGATTGTAATCGTCGGAACTGTGGTATTTTTAATGAAAAGCTTTGTTTTTGATACCGTTTTATTTGGTCCTAGAAATGATGATTTTTGGTCTTATAAAGCAGTTTGTAATTTATCGGATTTATTAGGTATGGGGGATGTGCTGTGCATGACGCCGACAAATTTTAAAATCATTGCAACCGAGTTTGGTGAGCGATTTATTGTCCATATCAAAGTGTCGATAATGCTGGGTTTTGTGGTTGCTTTTCCCTACGTTTTCTATCAATTTTGGAGTTTTATCGCTCCAGGATTGTATGAGGAAGAGCGTAAAGCGGCACGGGGTGTGGTCTTTATTTGCTCGTCTTTATTCATTATGGGGATTTTATTTGGGTACTTTATTATTTCCCCTTTTGCTGTGAATTTTTTGGCCGGATATGAAATTGATGGTGTTGAAGCGACAACTTCCCTGTCCTCTTATGTAAGTTATATGATGATGTTTACGGTACCTACGGGGATTGTTTTTGAGTTGCCGGTTGTCGTATATTTCCTGGCAAAAGTTGGTTTGATAACGGCTGAATTTATGAAAACTTACCGTCGTCATTCGATTGTTGTTATTTTAGTCATGGCAGCATTAATTACACCGCCCGATGTAGTGACGCAATTTTTGATTGGTATTCCCTTGTACTTTTTATATGAAGTGAGTATTTTAATTGCTAAACGGGTGGAGAAAAAGAACGAGTTGGAAATGCGATAAAAAAGGAAGAATTTGATAGAAATGAGTAATATGAAGTTCAAAAATTATTCTTTATTTTTTCTAATAATTGGTCTTTTTGTAAACGTGAGTTTGCAAGCACAAGCTCCTGTAGTCGTGAAAATTAATGCAGATTCTATTCAAATTGGTGATGCCGTTTCAATGGAATTTATTGTCAACACAAACGGGGGCATTTCGATTGAGAAGGTAAGTTTTGCCAATTATGACTCTATTGAATCTGTAGTGCGGCGACCAACTACAGAAGGTTCTGAAGTCTTCTATGCTGATTTTGAAATGCAAGGATATGGCGCGTGGAAGTCACCGGGGGATGATAAAAAAATCATTTTTGAAAAACCAGATTTGAACTGGACAACGCAGGAAGGCAATAATAATTTACAGCGAAATGTTTTAACGTTTACCATTTGGAATGAAGGTATTTATCTACTGCCGCCAGTACAAATTACGTTCAATCGAGGTGGTCGAACGTACACGCAGAATTCTAATAAAATTCCGTTGGTCGTTGGGTCGCCGTTGGTAGAGGCTGCGATGAATCAACAAGATTCGATTGCGCTCAGCGATATTAAACCTATCATCGAAGAACCGGTTAAGTTTCAAGATTATATTCCTTACATAATAGGTGTCATTTTGTTGATTCATTTGATTTGCCTGATTTATTTTTTAATGAATAATCAGCAAAAAGTTGAGCTTTTGCCAATCCCTGTCATGCAAATGACGAGTCATGATTTGGCAGCAAACAAGTTGACTATTTTAAAAAATGGACAACTTTGGCAACAAGGTAAGGCAAAGGAATACTTGAGTAAATTAACTTTTATCGTTAGAGAATATTTAGAAAACCGCTACGATATTCCAGCATTAGAAAGCACATCTGGACAGATTTTACAAAAAATGAAAACCGTCCAATTACCTCAAAATGTACAGACAGATTTACGTGAATTGTTTCAAAAATCAGACTTGGTGAAATTTGCAAAAGCAGAACCACAACCTGATTTTTTAGAAAATTCTTACGCAAAAGCAGCTAATTTGGTGAAAGAAACACAGACAGGTGCGAATGAAATCTGGGTAGAAGTTAATAAAGTTAGTGCGTTGCGAAATAGTGAAAATTCAATGAATGTGGTGGAAGAAACCTTCCGGGTAACCGACAATTTGGAAGAATTGACGAATCCAAAGAAGCTAATTTATGCAGGTTTTGGAGAACGATTTGCGGCGAGGTTGTTGGATTTTTTCTTCTTTTCAATAATTTACGGGAGTGTTTTTTTCCTAATTTCCTGGCAAGGAACAGATGGCGGGAATATCAGAGACCTTGATGTAATTGGTAGCCGTATAGGATATCCTGTAATCATATCATTTTTTATTATCTCATGGCTATACTATGCATTCGCTGAATTTAAAAAAGGAGCGACTTTTGGCAAAATGATTTTAGATTTGCAGGTGACTAATTTAGAAGGAGAAAACATTTCTTTATTAAAATCAACGCTTCGTTGGTTCGGAAAGGTATTATCAGAATCCTTTTTATTCTTTGCGAATTTTTGGTTTTATTTTGATAAAAATAGAATGCAAACTTTGTACGACCGTTTTTCAAAAACCATTGTAATCAAAAAATAAATGTTTCTTTTTTTTAATAATATATCGTTTTTAAATCCTGAATTTTTCGGATTACTACTCTTGCTTCCTGCAATTGGAGCCTGGTATTTTTTCAAAAGAAAAGAATATTATCCAACCTTGAAAATGCCAAATTTGAATTCGGTTTCAGATTTGAGCTCTTGGCGAGGAAAATTACGAGGCATTTTACCAATTCTTCGGGCGTTGGCATTTATTATGTTGGTTATTGCGATTGCTCGGCCGCAAGAAACCTTGAAAGAGGAAGAGGTCAAGGCAGAAGGGATTGATATTTTTTTGGTATTAGACGTTTCGTACAGTATGCTTGCCAAGGATTTGACACCTGATCGTATGGAGGCGAGTAAGCGAGTAGCGACAGATTTTGTGGAACGTAGAAAATATGACCGAATTGGTTTGGCTCTTTTTGGTGGCGAAGCATTTACGCAGTGTCCATTGACGACGGATCATCGAGTAGTTAAAGAATTTTTGGCAGGTACAAAAGCGGGAATATTAGGTCAAGGAACTGCAATTGGAATGGGGTTGTCTTCGGCAGTTAATCATATCAAAGACAGTGAATCTGAGAGTAAAATTATCATTTTACTAACTGATGGCGTGAGTAATACTGGATACATTCAGCCGATGACTGCTGCGGAAATTGCCGTTGAATTCGGTGCAAAAGTTTATACAATCGGCGTAGGTACACAAGGAGAAGCATTGTATCCAATCAATCCAGCAAGTACAGGACGGCTTCGATATCAGCCAGTGAAAGTAGAAATCGATGAAGTGCTTTTGAAAAAGATTTCAGAGATGTCGGGAGGGAAATATTTCCGGGCGACGGATGATAAGAGTTTAGAAAATATTTATGCGGAGATTGATAGATTAGAAAAAACAGAAATCGAAGTGACAACGATAAAGCGGCATAGTGAAGAATTTTATGTTTTTGCATTTGCGGGTTTGTTGTTTTTGATATTAGAAATCTTGTTGAGGTATGTTATTTTTAGAGCGATTCCTTAGATTTTTATCTTTGAGGAACGCGAAGTAAATAACTTAACATTCTTGAGAGGATATTTTGCTCTCATTTTTCACTTTGAAAATGCTCATTATATCAACATAAATCGCAGTTTCAAAGTAAAAACTAAGACCAAACTTTCTCTCTCAAGAATGTCAATTTATTTATTTCGCGTTCCTGA
>CAYUNA010000323.1:0-2091 GCA_964445895.1 uncultured Saprospiraceae bacterium
TCTCTTGACTTCCTCTTGCATTATTGAATAAAAAGCCCTATATTTGCGGCAGATTTAGAAAAATCCTTGGAAAGAGGGAACTGCAAAGTTCCCTCTTTCTAATTTTACACCATATATATAGTGTGGTTTTGGGGGTAATCGCCTTTGGTCTTTAATGCCAAACCTGATGTAACCTAATGACCAATAAGCTAAAGACTAAAACGTGATTGAGCAAAAAATAAAAGAACTGTTGGAACCGAAATTTCAGGAAGAGGAATTTCAAGATGTTTTCATTGTAGAAATAAAACACAACCCGACCAACAATAAACTCGAAGTTTTTTTGGATGCGGACGGTTCTTTAACTTTTAAAACTTGCCAGCGATTGAGTCGATACCTCGAAGGCTTTATTGATGAAGAAGGCTGGTTAGGTGAAAAATACACGATTGAAGTTTCTTCGCCAGGTATTACGAAACCTCTAAAATTGCAAAGACAATATGTAAAAAATATTGGTCGAACAGTGAAAGTTAGTTTCAAAGGTCATGGTGGAAAAGAAGGAATTTTGAAAGCTGTCGATGATGAAAAAATTACAATTGAAGAAGAAGTAATTGTCAAAGACAAGAAGAAAAAACGCAAAGAACTGGTGGAAGTCGAAATCCCTTTTGAGGAAATCGCTAAAACCATTGTGCAAATAGTATTTTAAGGAACGCGAACTAAATAAATGAAGATTCTTGACAGGATTTTATTTATTTCGCGTTCCTAAGAGAGGAGTCAGCGGTCAGAGGTCAAGAGTCAGCACTTTCATTTTTTTGAAATCTCTGGCTCTTGACTTCTCACTCCTGCCCCCTGAAAAAATAATTTAATGAGCGTACAATTAGTAGATGTCTTTTCGGATTTTAAAGACAACAAAAGCATTGACCGACCGACGATGGTACGGGTATTGGAGGATGTATTTCGAACCTTGATTCGGAAAAAGTATGGGTCGGATGAAAACTTTAACGTCATTGTAAATACTCAACAGGGTGACCTGGAACTTTGGCGAGTACGAGAGATTGTACCAGATGGTGAGGTGATGGATGACCGTAGCCAAATCTCAATTTCAGAGGCGTTGAGTATTGAGGAAGATTATGAAATTGGAGAAGAATGTTATGAGCAATTGCACTTGGTAGATTTTGGTCGCCGTGCAATTATGGCCGCTCGTCAGACACTGATTTCACGGATTATGGAATTGGAGAAAGACGAAATCTTCAAACAATACTCTGAGCGTATCGGTCAGGTAATATTGGGTGAAGTACACCAAATCTTGAAACGTGAAGTCTTTATTATGGATGACGTTACGGGTAGTGAATTGGTATTGCCGAAAAACGAAATGATTCGCGGTGATTATTTCCGTAAAGGAGATATGGTAAAAGGTGTGATTAAGCGAGTCGATATGAAAAACAACAACCCGGTCGTGATTATGTCACGTACGGATAATTTGTTTTTGGAAAAATTAATGGCGCAAGAAGTACCGGAAATCGAAGATGGTTTGATTACAATTCAGCGTATCGAACGGTTGCCAGGTGAACGTGCAAAAGTAGCCGTAGAATCTTACGACGACCGTATCGACCCTGTTGGTGCGTGTGTAGGTATGAAAGGTTCGCGGATTCATGGCATCGTTCGAGAATTGCGAAACGAGAATATTGATATTGTTAACTTTACCAATAACGACTCATTGTTCATTCAACGAGCATTGACACCAGCACGAGTGGCAAGTATTGACTTGGATGAAGAAGGCAAGCGGGCAGCGGTTTATTTAGACCCAGACCAAGTGTCTTTAGCAATTGGAAAAGGCGGTACGAATATCAAATTGGCAAGTAAATTAACAGGCTACGAAATCGACGTCTATCGAGTGAATGATGAATTAGAAATTGATGATGTTAAGTTGGACGAGTTCTCTGATGAAATCGAAGGTTGGGTAATCGAAGCTTTCAAAAACATTGGTTGCGATACGGCACGTAGTGTTTTGGATTTGAGTAAAGAAGAATTGTTGCGTCGAACGGATTTGGAGGAAGAGACAATCGAGGATGTAATGAAGATTTTGGAGTCGGAGTTCGATAGATAGAAAATAATGAT
>CAYUNA010000323.1:2191-5720 GCA_964445895.1 uncultured Saprospiraceae bacterium
AAAATCAGATAAAACTCATTGATTTATAGGAATTTAGTGCCAAAATCATTGGGTAAGTTAAGTTTTACGCTATCTTTGCGCAAAATTTAGTCCATTCATACCTTTTTTTGTAAAAAATCAGGAGTAAATGGGTAAATAGTTGTCTTTTAATAATCAACATTTTCAAATAGCGTTTTCTATTTAAAAATGTAAATCTTTGCAAGACGATTATTTTAAAATTAAAAACTGGCGAAAGCTTTTTTGATATGCAATTTTTTAATCTATTAATCAAACTAAAATAAAACTTATGTTTATCTAATATTAGAAAATTTACTTATTGGAAGCTTTTGCTATATTAATGTTATCAAAGCTTTTGGTATTTTAAAACACGCGTTGTGTTTACTTACCAAATGCCAAAATGCTTTAAAAAACACTTAATGGCCAAACGTTTAGTTAAGGTAGCAAAAGAATTAAATGTCGGAACAGGAACGATTGTCGATTTCCTGCAGACCAAGGGTTATACTATTGATAATAAGCCAACGTCTAAGATTACCGACGCCATGGAACAAGAGCTTCTCAATAAGTTTTCGAAATCGAAAGCCGTTAAAGAGCAGGCCGATTCTATGATTATAGGTACACGTCCTGCTGCTCGTAAAGAAGAGCCTCGCACTCCAGTTGCACCGCCACCACCTCCTCCGCCGCCACCGGCACCTGTTGTTTCCAAACCTACTCCTCCACCCGTTCCTACGCCTCCACCAGCGCCGCCTGTTGTGGAAAAAGCACCTGAACCAGTGGTTGAAAAGCCGACGCCTCCACCAACACCACCAGTTGTGGAGAAAGCGCCTGAATCAGTAGTGGAAAAAGCACCAGCCCCTACACCGCCGCCAGCGCCAAAGGAGGAAGCTAAACCTGCGCCAAAACCAGAACCAATCAAAGCAGAAGTGCCTGAATTATCAGGATTGAACATAAAAGGTAAAATAAATCTGGACAGAAAGCCAACTTCTTCTCCAAAGAAAGAAGCAAAGCCTACGCCTAAAGCAGCTAAACCAGAACCTGCGAAAGCTGCTCCAGAGAAAGTGAAGCCAAAACAGGAAAAACAACCTGAAGCGAAAAAACCAGCTGCACCTCAACCAGCTACTCCTCAACCAACTGCACCTACAAAAACGGAGAAGCCTGCAACGGCGAAACCTACCGCAGATGCAACACCTCCTCCAGCTGAACCAGCAAAGCCAAAAGGCGTTATTAAAGCTGCTGCACCCGAGTTGCGAGGGTTAAAGATTATGGGTAAGATTGAAATTAAGCCAAAACCTAAAAAACGTTCTGGTCGAGGTGGTAGAGATAGACGAAATGACGGCAGACCTGTGGCTTCTTCAGATGGTGCAAGAAAAGAAGGTGATAAGCCAAAACAAGGAGATGCAGCAAGACCGCCGCGTTCCCGAATTAGACGACGTGTACAACGCCCTGGTCAGGGTGGTGGACAAGGTGGCGGACAAGGTGGCGGCGGCGGACAACGCTCTGGACAAGGCGGTGGTCAACGTAGTGGCGGCGGAGGTCGCGGACGTGGTGGCAGAAATGACAATCGTGGACGCGGTCGCAGAGATGAAGTAAAAGAAGTTTCTAAAAAAGAGATTGAAGATAAAATCAAGGCAACCATGGCCCGAATTTCGGGCAAAGGTAAGACCAAACGTTCTAAGTTTTCGAGAGATAAACGGGAGAGACTCCGTGAAAAGCAAGAGTTAGCAGACGCTGAAAAAGAAACTGGAACATTGCAGGTAACTGAATTCGTAACGGTTCAGGAATTGGCTAACTTGATGGACGTAGCAGTAACCGATGTAATCACAGCCTGTTTGAGCTTGGGTGTGATGGTGTCGATTAACCAACGATTGGATGCAGAGATTATCGAATTGGTAGCGACTGAATTTGGTCACGAAATCGAATTTATTAGCGCAGAAGAATCGGTAGATGAAGAGGAAGAAATCGTTGATGACCCAGCAGATTTAGAGCCTCGCGCACCAATTGTGACGGTGATGGGACACGTTGACCATGGTAAAACATCCTTGCTGGATTATATCCGAAAAGCAACCGTTGCTGACGGTGAGGCGGGTGGTATTACCCAGCACATTGGGGCTTATGAGGTAATCATGGGGTCTGGTGAAGACGATGAAGAATACAAAAAAATCACATTCTTAGATACACCGGGTCACGAAGCCTTTACGGCGATGCGGGCACGGGGTGCAAAAGTGACCGACGTTGCCATCATTATTGTAGCGGCGGATGACAGCATCATGCCACAGACGAAGGAGGCAATTAGTCACTCGCAAGCAGCGGGTGTTCCTATGGTTTTTGCAATCAATAAGGTTGATAAACCAGGTGCAAACCCTGAGCGAATTAAGACAGAATTGGCGGCAATGAATATATTAGTAGAAGAATGGGGCGGTGAATTCCAGTCTCAAGATATTTCTGCTAAAACAGGTCAGGGCATTGATGAATTATTAGAAAAAGTGCTATTGGTAGCTGAGTTATTAGACTTACAAGCCAATCCAAACCGTCCGGCAATCGGAGCAGTTTTGGAGGCATCTTTAGATAAAGGTCGTGGATACGTTGCCAAAACATTGGTACAAACTGGTACACTGGAAATCGGTGATCCAATCGTTGCTGGAGAACACTCTGGTAAGGTCAAAGCGATGTTTAATGAGCGTGGAAAACGGATTAAATCTGCTGGACCAGCAACACCAGTTTTAGTATTGGGATTGAGTGGCGCACCAACAGCAGGTGAGCGTTTCAAAGAAATGGAATCTGAAACCGAAGCGAGAACGTTAGCATCCAAGCGGGCAAGAATCGCACGGGAGCAAGCAAATAGAGCAACCAAACGATTGAGTTTGGATGAAATCGGTCGTCGATTGGCATTGGGTACGTTTAAGGAATTGAACTTAATTGTGAAGGGTGACTTTGACGGTTCGGTAGAAGCCTTGTCGGATTCCTTGATTAAATTGTCGATTGAAACGGTTCAGGTTAATGTAATCCACAAAGCAGTTGGTCAAATCATTGAATCGGATGTCTTATTGGCATCAGCTTCAGATGCGATTATCGTTGGATTCCAGGTTCGTCCGTCCTTGAAAGCTCGTCAATTGGCAGAGCGAGAAGGCGTACAAATCAAGACCTACTCGATTATCTACGAAGCGATTGAAGAAATCAAGATGGCAATTGAGGGTATGTTGGAACCAACGCAGGAAGAGAAAATTCTTGGTAATGTGGAAGTTCGTGATACCTTTAAAATCAGTAAAGTTGGTACGATTGCTGGTTGTTATGTCGTTGAGGGTAAAGTACAACGAAACAGCAAAATCCGCTTGATTCGGGACGGTATCGTCGTTTATCCATCGAAAGAAGGACAAGTGGGCGAATTGGAATCGTTACGTCGAGAGAAGGATGATGTGAAGGAAGTGAAGTTCGGTATGGAGTGCGGTATGAACATCAAAGGCTTTAATGACATTAAAGTTGGTGATATTATTGAAGCGTACGAAATTGTTGAAGTTAAACAGACCTTGGCTTC
>CAYUNA010000324.1:0-5707 GCA_964445895.1 uncultured Saprospiraceae bacterium
TCCCAGGAATCTGGATTTATTTAATTCCCGTTCCTACAGACCGAGCAAAAACTGGAATTGCCTTTACCGCATTCGCGTCAGCAATCCCGATTTTTGTCCACCATTCTCCAATTTCAATTGATAATAATAACTACCTGCCGTTAGATTTTTCCCATCAAAAACAATGGAATGCGAGCCAGCAGGAAGCGTTTTGTTAATTAATACTTCGACCTCTTGACCAAGACTATTCAAAATCCGCAATTGCACATGCTCACTTTGACAAGTAAAACTAAGCGTGGTTTCATTAGAAAATGGATTGGGTGCAGCCACTACCTTAATCGGTTGTCTACCAGCGGTTTGTGAAGTATTGTCCAACATACAGGCATTCAAAATTGGCAGGTATTCAAACTCTGGAAAAAGGACATTCTGCACCGTCGCTTCCTCTACTTCAAACCAATCCATCAAAATTGAACCATAGACATTTCTAAAATTATATTGCATCTCTACGCCCATCTGAAAATCGACTTCATCTTCCGTTCCAATTGTCGGATTTTCACCAATCATACCTGGATTGACGCAATTGCCAAACAAGATTAGCGGTGCAGCATCTCCGTGGTCTGTCCCGATACTTCCATTTGACCGAATCCGTCGTCCAAATTCAGAAAATGTCATCCCAAGCACGCGGTCTTCTAACTCCAATGCTGCCAAATCTGCCTGAAATGCTTCGATTGCACTTGATAAAGTTGCCAACAGGGTAGCGTGTTCTCCCGTGGTCGTTTCTCCTTCCACCGTCTGATTGGCGTGTGTATCAAAGCCACCCAAACTCACCACATAAACTTTGGTTCGCAACCCTCCGGAAATCATCAATGCAACATTTTTTAACTTTTGCGCCAACTCATTATCTGCTGGATAATCGACCATATTTGTACCCGCATTTGCAGCAGCGGTGACGACATCTCCGTAGGCATTCGATTGTTCAATTGCCAATCGCAGGAAAGCTAATTCATCACCATAAGGCGTATTGGGGACAGCATCGCCACCACCCGAAGCCAATGGATTTAAATCTGTTGGGTCGTTGATGGCCATGCTGTAATTGCCATTTAGTCCTTGACAGGTTTGCGAAGTTTGGCTACCTACAGCAATCGCAAAAGGGTCTGGACAATCTTCATTCGGGAAGCCTACTGGAAAATCTGGTGTATTGACATCGAAGTTGCGTCCCAACCAGCCGGTCGTAGTAAAATCATCGGGAGCGACCCCATTTGTCCAAATATCTGTCGAACGGAAATGTGACCGATTTTGGGAAGGATAACCCACAGATTGTACGACGGTCAATTTCCCTTCATCATAAACGGACTTTAAACCAGTCATATTTGGGTGAAAACCAACGGTGTCTTCTACGCTCAATAATTCGTTTTGTGGAATAATGATATTACTTCGCAAATTGGCGAGATTGTCGTATTGGTCCAATGGCACGACCATATTCAGACCATCGTTGCCACCATTTAATTGAATCAATACTAAAACTCGGTCAGAATCACCATTGACCGCCGAAAATATATTAGAATTCGCCATTGCAGACACTGCCATTCCGTTGATAAAAACAGGAACGGTAGCCGCAAGGGAAGTTGTTTTTAAGAATTGTCTTCTTTTCATTTTTAAAATTTTTAAAGATGCAGTAAAAAACGGTTATAAGTTTTAAAAATAGCTTTTAAAGCTATTAACTTAAATAATACTCCGGCATCGTCAGCATCGCACCCAACAAATTCCGTAATTTGTTTTCTACTCCCATTGCCAAATCTACATCTGTAGGGTCATTTACATAGTCGCCGTATTCGACGGTCCATTCAAAATCGGGTAGTCCTGGAATCAGGATTTCTTTCAAAAAGTCAATCTGATTTTGCGTAATGGGTTGTGGAAATAAAAGTTGAACCAATTCCTGAATCAAATTATTCGGATCAAATGGGTCATCAAATTGAGCAATGAGTTCCAGCGGATTTGCACGAACCGTAAAACCATTTACAGTAAAGCCCTGATTGGCTAAGGCATTGGTCAATTGATTCTTCAAGGGCAATGTTGCAGAATTAATCCAGAGTCGGTAGTAACCAGGCTCTTGATAATAAGCTGGCCAACCCGCAACACTTGGCGGATTGAATAAATCCATTAACATGGCAGCATTCACCTGATTGATTATCAACCAGACACGGTAAGTTTGATTGAGATTATTGCCGTTGGGAAGCGGCATTTCTAATTGTTTAATCAACGAAACCGTAAAGTCAAGTGGATTTTTAATCATCGGCCCAACATTGAGCATATCGTAAAAATGCTGACTTTTAAAGAACACCTCCAGCACTGATTTTATCTCATAATCATTATCAATTAGCAGTTGCGCCAACGGTTGAATGACATCCGTTTCGGCTTGGTCGGTAATGTTATAATAAATAAACCAGCGGTAAATTTTGCGACAAATAAAACGAGCGACTTCTTCTTTTCCAAAGATAATATCAATCAAATGCGCATATTCGCCATCTCCCATATTAGAAATAACAACCTCGTCAAAACGGTGCGATAACTGCTTGTCGCCCGTATCGTGCCGATTTGGAAGAAATACTGAATCTACTGCAAGATTTGCATCTGTAGTCACAAAACCAACATCTCGCCAACCGGTTAATACCCGCGCTATTTGTACGACATCGTCTTCGGTATAGTTGGTATAATCTCCATCATCGACTTGCGGCCCTTTTCCTATCGTAAACAATTCGAGCAATTCCCGAGCGTAATTTTCGTTGGGCGCTTGTACACGATTTTGATTGCCATTAAGGTAGCGCAACATCATCGGGTCGATGGTTACAGCTTTGGTCAGTTCTCGAAAATTGCCCCAAGCGTTGGCACGAAATAACGTGTGCAAGCGATAAACAAGTTTTGGGTCATTGACAATCGAGGCTTCTGTAGCAAAATGGTTGTGCCAAAACAACGTCATCGTTTCTCGCAGCGAAACGCCTTCATTCAGCATTTCACCCATCGTCCAGGCTCGTAAAGAAGCATTTCTGGCAGCGCGTAAATTTAAGTCAGCGGAATATGGTGCCTCAATCCAAGTCTCTCCGACGGGCACAAACGGGTCATCTTGGTTATTGCTATTAACCGGAGGGGCAGGCATTGGCAAATCAGTCAACAGGGTTTCGACTGTAGTATCCATACCATTTTGTATGGCCGTTTTAATTTGTGCATGAGTGGGGCCAAACATCGCCCGCCGCAATAGGTGTGCGGCTTGTTCGTATTCCCAAGTTCCTGTATATGGGTCAAGCCCAGAAAGTACCAATGGAGGCGAACCGACAATAGTCTCTGTCGATTTTTTTCCGAATAAGGTAGCGATAGTTGCTCTTCTATTCATAATGTGAATTTGTTGGTGAACGAGTGTGAAATGAATTTTCACATTTTATTTTGCTAAAATTTGGAGATAGGACTTATTATTTTCCCAAAGGTTTAAATTTTTTCCAAAATATTTTACTTTTTTGCAAAAAAAAGAAATATGACTGATATGAAACTAATGGAACGTCTGAAATATAGCCTTCCAGCTTTAATTTTTTTAGGGTTAATGATAGCGGCAGTTTTTGAATTTAAATGGTTTCAAAATACATTGGAAGCTAAAAAAATGGCAGGAATATTTGCGCTGATTGGAGCTGTTCTCGGTGGTGCATGGGGACATTATTTTGCAAAAAGTACCAAAGATTCGACCGATAAATTGCGCTTGTATTGTCTCTTTATCATTCTCTCTGTGTTGCTAATGCCTGTTTTTGGTAGTATGACCAATCGTTTACTCTCGTTTGATGATTTTAAAAATGAACAAGTTGAATTTTACGAACAAAGAGGATTTATTGCAGGAATGGGCGTAATAAAAGGGCAAAGTTTAAATGCAGATGGATATTTTACCTTTGTAGTGATTGATGGAGAATTGCAAAGGTTCAAAAGTGAAAAAATCCTTTATCCAAAGGCTAAGAAAGGAGACAGAGTAGATTTGAAAATGAAGAAGGGGCTGTATGGTTTTTGGGTTGTTGATATGGAATAAATAAGGGTATAACGTGACGCAATTTTCCAAATTGCGCCTTTTTTACGTGACAATCGCAATTTGAAAAATTGCGTCACATTGAGCCGATTGTTTTATCAAACAATGCCCTCATTTACCGCATACAAAACCAATTCTGATACCGAACCTAAGCCTAATTTTTTCATGATATTTTTTCGGTGTGTATAAACGGTGTGGGTACTCAAATGCAAATCGCTTGCAATTTCTTTCGCGATTTTTCCTTTCGCAACATGCTGGACAATCTCAATTTCCCGCGCACTTAACGGCGTAGGAGAGCAATCACTTTCTTTCGGAAATGATTTTTCCAATAAGTAATTCAGGACATTATTACAAAAGTACTTTTCGCCTTTAGCTGTAGCATTGATTGCGCCAAAGATTTCTTTATCATCACAGCATTTTGTCAAAAAACTATTAACACCATTTTCTAAAACAGAATCAATTCTGCCTTTATCATTGTCTGCACTAATAATTAAAACGTTCGTATTTGGTGAATGCTCTCTAATCCGTGGAACGGTCTCTGTGCTAAAGTTGCCAGGTTGGTGATAATCTAAAATGACGACGTCTGGACGATGCGTTTGTACTTTTTTGAGCAAATCTTCCTCTTTTACTGATTGTTCAATTAGTTGAAATTCAGTGTGTTGCGACAGCAAATCTTCTAATCCACGACGGATTAAATATTGAGAATCAGCAAGAATGACGGAAATTGGCTGCATTAAATTTTACTTATTTTGAGTATTAGAACTACTTGGGACAAAATTAGTTCTAAAAAATGATTTGACCAAGTTTATTTAGACTTAATCTATTTAAGTAACTGGGCATACTTATTCTCAAACTTGGGAAGCTCGAAAATCGCAAGATTTTCGAGCTTCTCATAATTAAAAAGAAACTTACTTTACAGTGGATTAAAAAGATGGCGAGCTTAGTACGTTACTTTAGCTAATATTTCGTTAGATGCCTGCGAGATTCTCAAGGGAGAAGCAATTTTGAAAAAATTGCTTCTCTTTGGAGCAACCCACAAAAAAGCTACCTTTGCGATACTTTTATTCATAAAATCTATTGCATCACGAATCATAAGCAACATTTTCATGAAAATTGAACTTTGGTACATTGGAAAAACCAGTTTTGCCTATTTAAAAGAAGGAGAAGATTTGTACGAAAAGCGGATAAAACGTTATCTCCCTTTTCAAAAATATATGATTCCAGACATCAAAAATGCCAAAAATATGGCGGCTAAACAATTGAAAGAAAAAGAAGGAAACGCTGTTTTAGACAAGTTGAAGTCTGACGATTGTCTAATTTTATTAGATGAGAATGGTAAACATTACACTTCGGTGGAGTTTTCGCGTTTTTTAGAAAATAAAATGCAAAGCTCCCACAAACGCCTAATTTTCCTAATTGGTGGGGCGTATGGCTTTTCAGAAAGCCTGTATAAACGAGCAAATTTTAAAATTTCTTTGTCCAAAATGACCTTTTCTCACCAAATGATTCGCATATTCGCTCTTGAACAAGTGTATCGGGCCTTGACGATAATGAAAAATGAACCTTATCATAATCAATAGAATAGACTTTAAACAGCAGGAGTTTGAGGATTCTCTAGCTCCTCAAATTCAAAGAAATCAAGTTACATACGATACGCATTACTAATTG
>CAYUNA010000325.1:0-5693 GCA_964445895.1 uncultured Saprospiraceae bacterium
AAGAAAAAATTACGGCGCATTCTGGCTCAACTTATTAAATTCATTTCACTTAGAAGTTTGGACAGTATACGCCACGTTTTTGCAAATTACAGAATTTGTAAATCATCGCAAACTCAAACGAACCATTACCATTACTTGCTGGTCTCAATGCAGATACGTTGACATCATAGCTAAAGCCGATGCTGAACTGATTGTAGTCAAAACGTGTCGATAAAATCGCTGCATCTGACAATACTCCGCTCTCTACTTTATTAGAAATCCGTACCCAAGCTCCAATGTGGAAAGCTTGCTGTGTTCGTGCAGACTTACTACCCAAACGGAACTTCAAACTCGTACCTGAGTTGATTTGAAGAGAAGGACCTTGCTTCATGAAGATGATGCCTGGCACTAAACCTATTTTGTTAGTCACCTCAAATTCACCACCTGCATGTGCTGTCCAACGGCTATATAAAAATTCTTCGGCACGTGTATCGTCACCTTGTCCTGGGTTTTCCAGGAAGAAAGACTGATTTGCTTGGTTTAAGTGATGAAACGCACCACCAATGTACAAGTTGTTATTTTCATCAAAAACAGAGAACCAAAGCAAACCTGCTCCTACATCTCCGAATAAGAAGTTGTCATCATTGAAATTTCCGTCTTCGCCAGAGCTTTCATTTCCAAACCCTTCAGCAGTAGTATTGCCATTTGCGATACCTGCTTGAATTTGATTTCCCCAACGCAACTTCAAGAAGTCAAGGCTACGCTGTGCCAGACCACCCTCAGCACCAAATACCAAGTAGTGAGAAGAACCACGTCCGCCACCCATACGCTTGGCGTAGGATAAAGAGATTTTTCCGGTTGTTGTTGCAAAACTTGCTTCACCCGCTTTATCGCCCCAGAAAGTCGCGCCGACACCGAAGTTATCGTATCGTCCTACTGCGATTTTTTGGTCATAAGATACAGAATAAGTATTGTAAGCATTTTCTTTCAAAACACTTGCCCATTGGTTTCTGTAGTTAGCCGCTAATCTGATGTTACAGTTCATTACACCTGTCAATGCAGGGTTCAAATTCAATGGCGACATGTAAAATTGAGAGAAATGAATGTCTTGGGCACTCAATGATAAAGTACCAGCTACCATAAAAAAGGAAAGCAAGAAAAGTCTAAATGATTTCATAAAAAAAGTTTTTAAGAACAGTTTCTGAAAAGGCGTTTAAATGTTCCCTCTGCTAAAACTATCCAAATTTTGCACTAAATAATCTAATGATTTCCAACTCCTAGACTTTTAGTTATGCAACGTATTCGTTATTTAAATCTTGAACAACTATTATGTTCAATTTGATTTTGTATTTACTTTCCAATTCAAGTAAAAGACAGCGCAATTATAAACAATGTCTGTTGAACTGGCTAATTTTTTCTGTTAAAATATTTTTTTTGCTAATTAGACTACATTCTATTTTAGGATTTCTAAAATTAGGGCTTTGTCTATTTTGCAAATGATTTTAAAAACAAAAAATAGTTAAAAGGACTAAATTCTTTTGTTTCAAAGAAAAAAGATGCCTCTCATTTAATTTTAAATATAGGTGAACTTGTTTAAATTTACTCTTGGGCGTTTTCCAAATTAACGCGACTTGACTGAAATATTTTATTGAGCGAGAAAGAGTCCTAAAGTGGGAATTTTTCGTAATTCTCTGTTTGTTAAAGCAAATATCGTTAAAAATTCTAAAGATTCTACTCTTTAACGTAGTTTTTTTTGAAAAATTTTGCTTTTAACACTTTTAAGTACTCGGACATATTTATTCATTAGATGAATAAAATAACAACTTCGCTGCCTGTGAGCGTTAAAAAACTATTTTTTTCTTTAAAATATAGAGAAAAATGTGGAAAAATGAGAAAAAAATCTGACTTTTACCTTTCTATCACGTTGTATAGTAAAACAATGCGTTTAACTAATATTTTAGGTTAAGTGTATTTATTTAAAGTCACTCTCCCTAATAGAGAAATATTAAGTTATTTTTGTTTGTAAGGAGACCATTAAAAGAAATTTGTAAGGAGACCATTAAAAGAAATAAGATGAATGAATTAGATTTGTTACTTTGCGAGGATAGTAAGACTGATGCCCATTTTATTACCAGAATTTTAAAGAAGGAAAATCTGACCGAAAACTATCATTGGGTTGCGGATGGAGCACAAGTTTTAGATTACTTATTGGAGGAACAAAACCCGTTGCCTAAAGTGATTATTTTGGATATTAAAATGCCAAAATTAAATGGCTTTGAAGTGTTGGAACGCTTGAAGAAAGAAGCTCGTACGTCTAAGATTCCTGTTGTGATGTATAGTTCTTCTAATCAACTGTCAGATATTGACACGGCTTATTCTTTGGGAGCGAGCAGTTATCTCAACAAACCGATGAAATTTCGGGATATGACAGAACTGTTTAAAAACATTTGCGAATATTGGCTGAACGCTAATCGGACTGTATTGTATCTGTAATTATTTTAAGTATATTTTGTCAATAATTATATGTCTCCAGCTTTTAATGTTTTAAAATCAGCAACTAAGACGTTTCATGATGAGTTAGAAGCCAATTCTTATGTAGAAGAATTAATGTCGCAGCGACTTTCCTTGTCGCAATATCAAAATCTAATTAGCAAAAATTTAATTATTTTTCAAGCTATAGAAGGTAACCTAAATAATTATTTAAGCGAACAAAAAGACCCGCTATTTTTATTTTTTCAATCTAATAGAGTCCCTGATTTACAAAAAGACTTAGCGTATTTTTCGAATAAGCATGATACGTCTACATCTTCATCTGTGCTTCAGATTGACGAGATGTCTGTCCCTCATTTCTTGGGTGCATTATATGTTTTGGAAGGTTCTCGTTTGGGGGGAAATGTGGTAGGAAAAGCGTTACGGAAGAACCCTAATTTGGTAGACATTCCCGCCTTCCATTTTTATACACAAGAAGGGGTTGACATTCGTAGTCGATGGGTAAGTTTTATAAAAATGGCGACACCAATTTTAGCGAAAAAGGCAGATTTGGAGTCTGCGGTAGAAGGTGCAAAAGAGATGTTTGAGTATTTTAACTCAGTTTTTAGTTCTTCCCAATATTAAGTGCTTGGACAGAAATAAGTTATACTTTTGACCGAGCAGATTTTTGTGATTGTACGAGGCATTTTTTTGAAGGAATAGCCGTAGCTATTGCTAATAAAAATAACGAAGTAAAATCCAAAAAGATGCCGTCATAAATTGCATAAGTTATTTCTGTCCAAGCACTTAAGGAACGCGAACTAAATAACCTTCAAGAACCGAAGGTTATTTAATCCACGTTCCTAAGGGAAATCAAAACAATAAATGATATGCAATTACCTAGCATTCCTAATAATGAATCTGAACGGTTGTCTTCCGTTTATCAATATGAAAATTTATTTGACGAAAAAAATGAGGAATTGCAAACCATTGTTGAATTGGCGGCATCTATTTGTGATACACCAGTCTCGTTAGTGACTTTTGTAGAAGAGAATAAACAATTTTTTAAAGCCAGAAAAGGACTTCCATTGACGCACACTTCCCGTGACCACTCGTTTTGTGCACATGCCATCAATCAGCCATCCAAGCCATTTATAGTAGAAGATGCTCGGGAAGATAAGCGATTTTTTGACAATCCTTTAGTGACAGGCGATACAGCGGTCGTTTTTTATGGTGGTGTTCCATTAGTTAATCAAGACAATCATCCATTGGGAACGCTTTGTGTTATTGACCATAGGGAACGAAAGTTAACGGATTTTCAGATTAATTCTTTACAATTACTTTCCAAACAAGTCACTTTGATGCTTGATTATCAGCGAAGTATGGATGATTTGGAAAAAAGTAAGCAGTTGTTGGAGGACACCGTTAATGACCTTGACCATGTGGCAGCGATGATTGCACATGATTTGAAGTCTGCTTGTCGGAGAATTAGCATTACAACAGAGATTTTGCAGATGAAGCATGAAGATAACTTTGATGAAGAGAGTCAAGGTTTGTTGAAAAACATTATTGAAGAAACAGAGGATGCTTCACAGTTTACAGACGATATTCTAAAATTATCTAAATCTCTCTATTCTTACAAAGCAAAATTAGATAAAATTGATATTTCTAAAATGGTGCATGGATTAGTGAAAAAAATGAATATTCCCCCTAACTTTAAAATTGAATATCCTAAAACGAGCACCCTTGTCAAAGCTCCTTCGGTAGCGGTTGGACATATTTTTGAAAATCTGATGCGCAATAGCGTCAAATACATGGATAACGAAAACCCGGTTATCTCGATTAAATTTTGGACGGCAAAAAGTTATCATTATTTTGAAATAACAGACAACGGGCCAGGGATTCCTGAAAAATATCAGGCAAGTATTTTTGAGGCATTTGATAGAGGAAAATTTAATAGAGAAGAAAGAAGTGACAGTTCGGGAATTGGTTTGGCTATCGTCAAAAAATTGGTTTATTTTCTTGGCGGTTCTATTGAAATGTTTTCAAAAGAGGGTGAAGGGACTACTTTTCGTTGGCAGCTACCGATTCTTGTCTAAAGCTCAATCAATCCGATTTTGTAAGCATATTTTACTAATCCTGCGGAATTTTTGACGCCCAACTTGCTAATAATATTCCGGCGATGCGTATCGACTGTGCGGATACTGATAAAAAGGGATTCTGCAATTTCACGATTGTCTTTTTCAGCGACGATTAATTTCAATACTTCCAGTTCGCGCTTCGTCAAATCTGTGTTGCCACCTGTATTTTTACTTTTCTCTGGGTGCATCAACTGTTGAATCAAAATCTGAGAAATTTCTGGACTATAATAACTACTACCGTTCGCAACAACTTGAATGGCATTAAACATTTCCTTCGTTCCAGCATCCTTCAATAGATAACCTTTTGCCCCAGAAGCAAGCACTTCCTTAACCAACTTTTCTTCTTGGTGCATGGAAAAAATCAAAACGCGAGCATCTGGATTCTCTTGCAAAACCCACTTGGTTGCGTCAATACCAGAGCAATCCCGAAGGGTCAAATCCATTAAAATAACGTCTGGTTGAAGTTGTAGAATATCTCGGGTCATTTCTTCAAAAGAGGCTGCACTACCAATAACTTCTATTTCTTTGTTGTAGGCAATTAAAGAAGCGATTCCTTCTCTAAAAATTTTGTGGTCATCCACAATGTAAATTGATATTGGCATAGAGCTATTTACCGAATTATTTTATTTGAATAAAACTGTTTTCTGCAAAAAAATATTAATATTTAAATTAATTAGCAAAATTGGTTTTTTATATTTTTTATAAAAGGACTCTATAACAAAAGCAATATTACGCATAATTTGTAGGACTTTTTAAAAAATAACAATATTCTATTACGAAAATGAAAATAATATTGTTTTTATATTCAAACACCTAACTTAGTGGGAATTTGAGGTTGAGCAATGATTTGCAAAAATCACTGCTCAACCTCAAATTCTTTTTACTAAAATTAGACATGCTCTTACAATTTCCTAACTTCCCAAATATTAGAATAAATACTTTTGTCCAGGTACTTACTACTGTGTAAATTAAGTTTCCTTATATTTTGAGAAGCAAGAAAATCGCAAGATTTTCGAGCTTCAAACGCCTTACTCCCCCGCGCCTGCGGCGCGGTGTTAAGGGAGCAAAACGGTTTTTGCAAACCGTTTTGCTCCCTTAAAATCC
>CAYUNA010000326.1:0-5684 GCA_964445895.1 uncultured Saprospiraceae bacterium
CTGCGGCAACGCGGGTGGGGTTCTTGAGGATGAAAAATGATTTTTGCAAAATCACTTTTCATCCTCAAACTCCTCTTGTTTTAAATGCAAAGAAACTGTTGTTACAGTGTATTAGGTACGGTGTAAAGTAAGTTTCTTTATATTATGAGAAGCGAGAAAATCACAAGATTTTTGAGCTTCAAACACCTCACTCCTCCGCGCCTGCGGCGCGGGGCGGTGGGATTTTAAGGGGCAAAACGGTTTTTGCAAACCGTTTTGCCCCTTAAAATCCCTTTGTAAAAAGGACGAAGAAACTTATTTATACTGTATTAAACACTTTGTAAAACAAGTCTCACTTGGCTTCGTCTAAAAAAGAATATTTTGGAGTGCGCTCGGCCAGATTTCACAAAGATAAACCAGAAATAGAGTAGGGAAAGACTTTTTGATTTTGTTTAACGGGTGTTTAACAGGTTTCTCAAATATTACTATTTTTTATTTTGGATATAAGCCACATTTAACTATTTTTGGATTTATAACTCTTTCAAAAATAATCAAGTATGAAAAAAATGCGCTATCTCTTAATTTACTTAGGTCTATTTTTATGCCATTCTAATAAGGCGATGTCTACTGTTTTCAAAACATCTGCTTTCTCCACAATTACAATAGAAGTTTTTGTCGCCTCTCCAAAATGTCATGGCGATACCGGAACCATTGAGGTGATAAATGCCACTGGAGGCACACCTCCTTATGTATTTGCACTAAATGACGAAAATTTTTCCTCCAATATGGAATTTACCGACCTTGTGGATGGCATATATCAATTGAGGGTACAGGATGCTAACGGTTGTGAAGAGGTCTTGCAAATTGAAATAATTGAACCTATTGAGGTTTTAGTAGAAATTTCTACAAATACCTTTGGCGATCAGTTTTTGGTTGATCCAGGGGAAACAATTAACCTATTTGCAAATACTAGTTTCATTGAAGACATTGCTTATGCTTGGTTTGTTGATGGCGAACTTACTTCTAACGATTCCAATATCTCCTTGGAAACTCAAGACAGTGCGGTTGTTTTTGTAAATGTTTTTGATGGAAACGCCTGTTCTGCTTCTGATACGATTACGGTTGCAATATTGCCACGTGAGCCTATTTTCGTTCCCAATATTTTTTCTCCCAATAATGATGGAATAAATGATTTATTAGGGATTTACGGTTTGGCGAATAGGGTAACGAGTATCAAAAGTCTGAAAATTTTTAACCGAAAAGGTAACATGGTATTTATTCAGGAGAACTTTCCAATCAATAGTTTGCAGTTTGGTTGGGATGGATTTTTCAAAGGAAAAAAATTGAATCCGCAGGTTTTTATTTATGTTTTGGAGTATGTCTTATGGAATGGAGAAGAGGAAGTGAAGAGAGGAGATTTCATTTTGGCTCAATAAAGAAAAAGCATCAACAAACGCTATCTGAATTTAATTATTAGCTTTGCGCCAAAATTAAAAAACATGTCTACATTTTCTGAACTTGGCGTTTCTACTAAATTGAATAAAGGTTTGAAAGAGATGAATATCATCACACCTACCGAAATTCAAGAGAAAACTATTCCTATTCTGTTAGGAGAAAAAACAGATTTAATCGGTCAAGCACCTACAGGTACTGGAAAAACAGCTGCTTTTGGTTTGCCGATTTTGCAAAGAATCAATCCTGACCAACCGGTGGTACAAGCACTTATTTTAAGCCCCACGCGTGAGCTAAGTATGCAAATCCAGAAGCAATTATTCAAATTCACCAAATACACGGAGAAGATTTTTGCGGAAGCAGTCTATGGTGGTGAAAAAATTGACAAACAGATTGTAGCCCTAAAAAGACCGACACATGTTGTGGTGGCCACGCCAGGTCGATTGATTGATTTGGTAGAACGAAAAGCGGTCGATTTGTCGAATATCTATATTTTAGTCTTGGATGAAGCGGATGAGATGTTGAAAATCGGATTTAAGGACGAGTTGGAGAAAATTCTTACGTTTACAAAGGGCAAAGTAAATGTTTGGTTGTTTTCTGCGACGATGCCAAAAGGAATTCAGGATATTATTCACAAGTATATCAATCCAAAAGCGCAGCGAGTGAGAGCGCAGGAACATAATGTGGTCAATCAAAATATCACACATGAGTATGTCCTTTGTGATAAAGAGGTAAAGGTCAATCGCTTGATTCGATTTCTGAAAGGACAAGGAGATGACCGGGGACTTATTTTTTGTAGAACGAAGAAATCTGCTCGAACGCTTACGAAACAATTGCAGGCGAAAAATTTTCAAGTAGATGCCATGCATGGTGATTTGAAACAAAAAGAACGGGACAAAGTGATGCGGGCTTTTAAGAATGAAAAATTGCAAATGGTGGTAGCAACGGATATTTCTGCTCGAGGTATTGATGTAGCAGATTTGGCTTTTGTCGTTCATTTTGAGCAACCTGACCAAACGGAATACTACACGCACCGAAGCGGACGAACTGCTCGGGCTGGAAAAACTGGACTTTCTTTGAGTTTTATTACGAAGCGAGAGTTAGAACGACTGATGTTGCGAGGAAAAGAATTGGGGATAAAGATTAAGGGAAGGAAGTGATTTTTTAGCTGTATTTTGTCAATTGATTTTATACTTCCTGGCTATTTTTTTGATTCAAAATGATTTCATTTGGGCTTCTCAAAGGGAAAAACTGGATTTTTTAGAAAATCCAGTTTTTCCCCTTTGAGAACTCTTGAGTCGCGCGTAATTTACTTTCTTCCGTTAGCATTTATAGACTCTTGTAATTTGGCGTTCCTTACCTATCTCTTTTCAAAAGCAATTCAAATAACCATTTTTTTTCAAAAAAAAAGTGAACCTTTCGATTATTTTGTAGTCTATGGGGTGTAATTCAGCTTTTCCAGTAATGAATAAAAAACAAAATCCAACTGATGGTTTTCTAATTTTGCAATACCGACAGGGCAATGCTTCGGTTTTGCCTACATTAGTAAAACGATATCATCAAATATTTTGTAAAAAAGCATATTGGATTGTGAAGGACAGAGAACTGGCTAAAGATGTTGCGCAGGAGAGCTGGATTGTCATTATAGATAGATTGCCCGATTTGGAAAAAGTTGATAGCTTTAAAAGTTGGGCATTGAGGATAGTCTATACCACGTCTATTGACCGAATCAAACGGAGAAATAAGGAAGATAAAAAATTGGAATCTTTCCGAATTATCGAATCTTGCAAGCCTTCCGAAAACAAGGAAACGAATCAGGTTCAATTAGAATTATTAAAGGCAATCCGGAAGTTACCGAAAGAAAAACAAGACATTATCCGTTTATTTTATGCGGAATCTTATTCGTTGACAGAGATAAGTGCTTTTTTAAATATTCCGATTGGGACGGTAAAGTCACGATTATTCAAAGCAAGAGAAAAATTAAAATCATTAATAAAAAATAAATCATGAAGCATAAAATAGAAGAAATTGACCAATTAATCAAAGATACCTTATCCAAAGAAGAAGCGGCTTTTTACGACTCTTTAGAAGAACAGAGTCTTTTTGAGATGATTTTTGGTTTATACAAGGGAAAAAATGCTTGGTTTCACATCTTAACCAATATTCTGACGATTGTTTTTTTAGGTTTATTCATTTATTGTTGCATTCAATTTTTTCAAGTAGAATCGGTGCAGGCGTTAATTAGGTGGGGATTTGGTGGTGCTCTATTTCTGTTAGGGATGAGCATGTTGAAAATCTATGCCTGGCTGCAAATGGATAAAAATGCGATGCTTCGAGAGATGAAACGATTGGAGTTGTTAGTAATATCTTCGTCTGGTAAAATGGGGGATTGATGCGCAGTACGCACACCTTTAGTAAAATATGTTTTTTCACTTATTATCATTATTATGTATTCAAATGCGGCGCAAATAAATTTCAACTCTTGCTAACATTTCGTTGTGCGCCTGTGGGATTCTAAAGAGGGAAGAAATTTTTTTTAAATTTCTTCCCTCTTTAAAATCCCGTCGTGGCGGCTTCGATATTGACAGAAGTTGTGATGATTTTCGCCACGAAACATCCAGAGTGCGAATTCTATGATTAAAGCAAGAGAAGATTAATTTTTTTTGCGCTGCAATTATTTTTCTGTTCCCTTACCAACGATTTTGAATTGAATCGTGATGAGTAGGATTAAAATTAAAATTTCAAGTAAAATATAAATCCATCCATAAATCGTTATTTTTTGAAAATGGTAAAGTGCCAACCCCATTGATAATAAGCAATATAACAGATTGGCAACTGCAATTATTTTGATGTAAAAATCTATGTTATCTGGCACTTTTTGATAACAATAAAAATCGTAAATGGCAAACAGGCAAGGTAAAAATGCCAGAAAATAAAGCACATTTGTAGGGATGCCAAAGAAATCTTCAAATTGAACCAATACGACTCCCAATAGAAAAGTAGATAGTAATGCCCCCAAACCATCAATTAAAAATAGTTGACGGGGATTGGCGGCTATTTTATTGATGTAATTGTTTTGTTGAGTCATATTTTCAGAATAAATCCAGCTGTTTTTCTAATTTTTAAACTGTTCTTGCAGCTCATTTTTAAAATAATTAAAAGTTTGACCATCGTATCGACAAACACCATTTAATGTGCCAAACCAAATGCCTCCGTCGCTGTCTTCAAAGATTCCAAAAAACATATCATTTTTCTCTAAAATCTTAGTGGGGGCGACTAAATTATTTTGCGAAATCGGCTCATCATAGCGCGACAATACCCATTTATTTGAATTTTTAGGGGATGCCGTAGTCGTCCAAATATTTCCTTTTTTATCTTCATAAACGGTGCCTACAAAGTTTTGATGATAATTGATGAAATTTTGTCCATCATAACGCCAAAGCCCATCATTGCCGCCAAGCCAGATGTTATTTTTGCTATCCTTAATTATTGTCCGAACATTCGTAAAAGCTTGTCCATCTTTCCTTGTTATCTTTGCGAAAGATGTTCCATCATAAGTACAAGCCTCGCCTCGCGTTCCAATCCAAAATTTCCCGTTTTTATCTTGAACGATTGCATTTACATCATCGTCGGTCATGCCGTCTTCAGTCGTTAAGTTGCGAAAAGAAACACCATCATGTACGCTAATACCACCCATTGTTCCAATCCAGATTTTGCCTGTAGAATCTTCGTAAAAGCAACCAACACTATCAAAAACAAGTCCGTCTTTCTTAGTAAAATTAGCGAATGTTTGCCCATCGTAGCGATAAACACCCCCTCCAATTGTGCCAAACCATAAATTATCCCGGCTATCACTTAAAACAGAAAAGACGTGGTATTTTCGTAAATCATCTTGTTTTGTAAAATTGAAAAAAGTTTGCCCATCATAGCGAATAATGCCTTCCCAGGTTGCGAGCCAAATACCTCCCTGAGAGTCTTGCATAATACTGCGCGTAATGCTGGTTGGACCGAATGAAGATGCAACAGAGGAGGCTTCCATAAAGTAAAGATCGAAATCTTTATCCTCAGAAGTCTTTCCTTCTTTTTGCCCATTGCAAGCGGAAATGAAAACGAAAAATAACAGAATAGTTTGCAATTTTAGTCGCCATTGCAATCTATTTAACTTTGACTTTGCTGCTTGACAGTTTTGTTGATTAATCAGAGAATAGTCGATTTTCATTAGTTTTGATGCTTAAGGTTATTTAGTTCGCGTT
>CAYUNA010000327.1:0-5681 GCA_964445895.1 uncultured Saprospiraceae bacterium
AAAGAACCATTTATTTTCACTATTATTTTTAAAAATGAAAAAAGAACACGCCGTCATTGATTTTACCTTTCGACCCATCGAAAAAAAAGATAATCCTGCCGTCGCCACCCTCATCCGAACCGTGATGACCGAATTTGGAACTGTTGGCGAAGGCTACTCCATAATGGATAAAGAAGTGGATGAAATGTGGGATAATTATACCAATGACCAATCCTATTTTTTGGTGCTACTGTTAAATGAAAAAGTTGTTGGTTGTGGCGGTATTGGCCCATTGAAAGGAGGCGATGCGCAGACTTGTGAGTTGAAAAAAATGTATTTTTACTCAGTAGCACGTGGTTATGGTTTAGGTCAACAATTGGTGGAAAAATGTTTGGAAAAAGCCAAAGTGATTGGTTATCAAACCTGTTACCTTGAAACGGTTGAACGAATGACGCAAGCCAATAAATTATATGAAAAATTAGGCTTTAACGTATTAGAAAAACCGATGGGCTGTACGGGGCACTCTGCTTGCGACAAGCAAATGGCGAGAATTATTTAGCGCTCCATCTATAAATAGTTCTTTTGTGGTGTGGGCGGATAGAAAAAGGTTAAAGAACCGAATAGTGATTGAAAAGTCATAAAAGCAATCACCAAGTCGAGATGTGTGCATACCGTAGGTACTCAAGTTATTGAATCCTTTTAACTAATCCAATTTTTACTAATTTTACACCATGAAAACATCACCTTCTTTGGTTTCGCACACTAAATCGTTCACTATCAGAACGTATGAAATTGACCATCAAAAAAAATGTACCGTCCCCGCACTTATCAAGCTCATGGATGAGGCTGCGATGCAAAATGTCTTAAATTTAAAACTTTCGGTCTGGGATTTAGAAAAAGATAAAATCACTTGGGTACTGATGCGCAAATATTTGAAAATCAATCGGTTGCCAGCTTTGGGTGAGCGAATCAATATTTATACATCGCCTGCAGGGTTTGAAAAATTCTTCACGTATAGGGATTATGAAGTGTATGCGGAAAACGGTGATTTACTGGCTTGGTCTTCCTCCACTTGGTTGTTAATGGACACGGAAAAACGACGAATGACGCGAATTCCACCCTATATTTTAGCATTGAATGACCAGATGCCATCCTTGGAAAATTGTCTGGAACGACCCGCTAAAAAATTGACGAAATTTGAGATTGCTGAATTCTCCAAAACATTTCAAGTCGGCTGG
Source organism: uncultured Saprospiraceae bacterium (assembly GCA_964445895.1). Lineage (GTDB taxonomy): Bacteria > Bacteroidota > Bacteroidia > Chitinophagales > Saprospiraceae > CAYUNA01. The sequence continues at coordinate 1,218 of CAYUNA010000327.1, forward strand.
TTTGACCTTGATTTTAATGGTCACTTAAATAATGGTTTTTATACTAAATGGATGTTGGAAGCTATGCCACATGCCGTTTTAAAAAATAAAAAACTGCTTGATTTTCAAATAGAATACCGAGTAGAAGGGCGATTGGACGATACGGTCGTTGCGGAAGTGAAGCAGATAAATGAAACCACTTTTTTGCATCGTTTGGTACGAGATGGCAAAGAATTAGCGATTGGACAGACAGTCTGGGAATAGAATGTTGATTTAAGAAGTATTGCTGTTTCTGTTTTGATGCAGAGTGACTAAAGACATTATGTAAACACTTTCTTTACGTTTTGCTCGGCAGCTTTAGCCATTTTTAGAAAATACTGTATAGTAAGTTTCTTTGAATTATGAGAAGAGAGAAAATCGCAAGATTTTCGAGCTTCAAACACCACACTCCCCCGTGCCTGCGGCGCGGGGGAGTGTGGTGTGTTAAGGGAGCAAAACGGTTTTTGCAAACCGTTTTGCTCCCTTAAATCCCTTTGTGAAAAATATAAAGAACCCCACCCGCGCTGACTGCGGCAACGCGCATTATTTTTACAGGAGGTCGAAAGTTTGCAATTTTCTCCCCCACACAAAATATCCAAAGTACGGGACATCACTTACCTACTCCGCAAACTATCCACCGAATACCAGCCTGCGCCCGTAATCAACAAACAAATATACGGCACCAAAAATAGAATAGCCTTTTCCATTTTGCCAAATGGGTCACCACCATGAACGATAAAAATAGCGACCAACATTGTAACAATCAAAGGCACTAAGGCAAATCGGGTAAACGCGCCAATCATCAATAAAACCGCACATACGACTTCAGCAAAAACGGCTAAATACAATGAGTTTTCCATACCGATACCAATTGGGTCAGCAAATTTAATCTCGCCACCTGCCATCAATTTTTCCATTTTTGGCAAGCCATGATTGATGAGCATTAAGCCGCCAAAAGTGAGGCGAAGTAGTAGTAGAGCGATGTCTGTTCTTTTTGAATACATAGTTGATTTTAGTTTTATTTTGAAAAATTATTTCTTTGAAATTATGCCAACGACCCCAACAACTCTTCTAACAAAAACGCTTTATTCTCATTCAAATCTTTTACCGCTTTTTTAACTATACCAATTGCGGTATCAATTTCCGTTTTATTTACCGTTTTCGTAGCAATACGCGTCAAAAAGGCATTCACAATCGCTTCGAGTGTTGGTCCCTGAGTCAAAGTCCATGAGCCCACTTTGCCACCGCTCGTGTCATAGAGTGCAACAAACAAGCCGTCAAGTGAATAGCTAATTGCCAATTTTTGGGTATTTCCATCAGTATTAATAACTTGAATAACAAGGTCTTTTCTGAAATTGACAGCTTCAAAAGCATCCTCAATCATGGATTTTAAAACAATATAAGGGACAGGTTTACTATTCGGAACGCGCTCCAGAGCTTTAAAAACACCTCGCATTAAAATCAGGACGAAATCATTTTTAACCAAATGTGGGTTTTGTAAAATTTGGTCAAAAACGAGACTCGTTATATCGTGAATTTGTGGGCCCGTCAGCGTCGGTTTCCACTTGCCTGAAGCAGGACTCTGACTAATGGCTTTCAACAGCTGCTGTAATGCCAAAATCAGAATAAATTTTTGCTTCCGTCGCCGACTATCAATCAGCAAATCAAGGTTGCCACCCGTTTTTGCGAGTGTCAAACGCACAAACTCCGGAAGCATATCGGATAGCGGCAATTTTGTATCTTTCAACGACTCCGCCACACCTGTGACAATGTCTTGAATACCAAGATTTTCGGATATCAATTCTGGATGTTGAGTGATGGTTGCCAAGGCAGTATTGACAAGTTCGTTGGCTTTAGTGCGGTCAAGTCCACCGTTGGTTAGCAGGAGACCGATTTCGTCGGAAAGGATAACCATAGTAAGGGTCAAACCTGTTTCGTTTGGATATTTTGCAATCAAAATATTGAGCACATAATCCACCAAATCTAACAGTAAAACAGAACGGTCGCTACTGGAATTATCATTAAAAACGTGGGCAAAAATCAGGTCAAGAGACTTTTTCAAAATGGTTGTTTCTTCATGCCCTGCTCCCCAGCGGATAAGGCTCAAAACTTTACTATTCGTAGCGGCGGTATGCAGACTTAATTCAATCATCATTTGCAAAACCGTCGGATTTAAGCGTTGATTTTGTGGCAGTTCTTGCAACGCCCCAAAGTTGGCATCCAATACTTGTGACATCAATGGTTTTTCCGCAATTTTTCGAGTAATCCAACCAGGATTGTGTACAACTTCGTCGAGTAAAGTTTCGACTAAAATAAGTAATTCGCTATTGCTATATGTCGGTTTCCATTTGCCATTAGGCACAGGAGCGGAGACCGAACTTAAAATTTCATGCAACGCTACAACCATCAAATGCCTCGGTTCGCCGACTGCGGAAGGAATCAATAAATCTAGATTACCCGCCGAATTTTCCAAAGTAATACGGAGCAATTCGGGGAGCAAATTCGGTCGTTTGACCCCTGATTCTTTAAATGCGCTCGCAACGCCTGAAACAATATTGCCGAACCCTTCATGGTCAGAAACTAAGTCTGGACGTTCGGAAATGATGCGTAAGGCGGCTTTTACCAATAAGTCAGCTGTTTTCTTATCAAAACCGTTATTTTGTACAACGCCCGCATGTTCTTGTAAAATAAATTGGGTTAATAAAAGCCCATTTGAATTCGGGTGTTTTGCTAAAATAACAGTCAATACATAGTCGGTTAAATTGAACATTAAATCGACTTTGTTGAGTAAGTCCGTTTTTTCAAAAGTAAATGCAAAAACTAAGTCAAGGGCATGATTTAAAATAGTATTTTCCTGATTGCCATTGCCCCATTTTACCTTACTTAAAATTTTTCCGTTGGCGGCAGCAGTACGTAGATTAATTTGAATCAAAGTTTGTAAAGCCTTGCCAGTCAGGCGGTTACCAGACGGAATGCTTGCCAATGCACTGTAGGTTGCGTGGATAACTTCGCCCAGGAGTGTATTGTCATTTACTTTGGTTTTGAGCCATTGTGGGTTGGCAACAATTTCATCGAAAACGTTATTGATGATACCCAAAATTTCTCTATTCGTTAAGGTTGGTTGCCAATTGGCATGAATATCTTTGGGCGCAAGTGTGGTCAAAATAGGGTAGAGGGCGGTGACCAAAAGGTGCTTGGTTTGTCCTGCTTCGGTCTTGAATAAACGGTCTAAATTACCTGCGGTTTGCAACATGACCAATTGGACCAATTCTGGTAAAAGTGCTGGTCGATTGATGCCCGATTGTGCCAATGCAGCCGCGACACCTGAAATTATGGTTTTTAAACCATTCTGATTCGCCAACAAACTTGGATATTCTGCCACAACGACCAAAGCCGATTGTACGACTTTATCCAGGGAATCCATCGTAAAAACTTCCTTGAAATGAATGGGCGAATTGGGGTCTTTGTCCAACATGACACTCATCAGTGCATCGCCAATGGCTTTGACCAGTTCGGTTTCCTTTCTGCCTGTGTTGAGTGTTTCATTAGGATGCGTAAAAATATATTTTGTGGAGTTGCGCACCATACTGCGGAAAATCAACTGACCCCAGCGGATGACTTCCTGCTGGTTGCCGTCAGTGGGGAGATTCTCGATGCGCCGCTGCATATCAGAGGTCAGTCCGTAACTAATATTTTGGACAAAACTTTGTAGCTTAGGGTCGTCGGTAATGTCGTCGCTGAGTTTGTTGATTGTTTCCGCGGAAGCGACAAACATTTGCGGGACAATTTCTTTAATTAAGGTCTTTTTTAACGCTCCTGCTTCCGCAAAATCAACCTGGTCGATGCCCGATAAAAAGGATTTTAAAAACTTGCCAACGACCGAATTGGGATGTACTGCACCTGGGATTTGATTTAGAAAATCAATACCAATTTCAACCAAAGTACCCGCGACGACTTGTAGTGGCGAAGTCATGGGTTCTTTGCCTGTTTCCCATTGTCGAATGGTGAATAAATGGCTTAAATCTTCAGCAGAAATGCCTTTTAATTTACCATTTAAAATCTGCCAATACGCTTTATAATAAACCAAATAATCATCTTTGATTTCATCAGACAGTTCATCTTCGGGTTTGCTTTCGACAAGGTCATGTAGCTGTGAGAGGTGCTTGACCATTGTACAAAAAATTGCACCTTCATCGTTGAAGAAGTCCTCAGCGGTAGTCAATTCTACATTTTCATTAAATGCAGGTAAGGGCAATACCAATGCCTTTGATTTTAAGGTATTGGCGTAGGCTTTTCGCAATTGAGCACTGAGGCGAATAGAAGAATGTAACGCAAAAATAATGGCTTCAGCAGTAAATGTAAACATAGGGAAGGATGGGTTGAATATGGTGTAACAAAAGTTTCTTTGACTTATCAGGAGGGAGAAAATTGCAAATTTTCGACCTC
>CAYUNA010000328.1:0-5656 GCA_964445895.1 uncultured Saprospiraceae bacterium
AGCCATTTTTCGAAAATACAAAATGACTTTTTACCACATTTGTCACCTTCCTATTAAACTTTAAGGTACTTTTGCCTAAGTTTTCACGTTCTAATGCTAACTTTTAAAGAAATTTGAGCTATGAAGATAAAAAACTTAACAACGTTTCTAATATTCACACTATTTTCTATCAATCCACTCCTCGCCCAACCCATTAATGATGATTGTGACGACGCAATCACCTTAGACGATGTGAGTAGTTTTTGTTCTGGTGTCGGCGCGTATAATTTGACAGGGGCAACCGCTAGCTCGCAAACCTTGCCTACTTGTTGGCCGTTGATGTCTCAAGCCAATGATATTTGGTTTCAATTTACTGCGGAAGCTACCGATTTGAATATTGTTATGATTGGCAATAACAGTGGTGCAATTGGTCCGGGGGGAACGTTGGAATCGCCTCAATTTGCCATTTTTGAAGGTGATTGTAATGGTATTTTCACAGAAATACAGTGCTCTTCTGATAACTCTAATTCAAACATTACCGAAACTTTTGCAGGCCCTTTAACCATTGGACAAACTTACTATATTAGAGTTGGCGCACGCGATGGCAATGTTGGAACATTTCAACTCTGTGTCGATAACTTTAATGGTGTCCCAGAACCATCAGGTGATTGTGATGATGGAGTAGTCTTGTGTGACAAATCACCATTTACCGTTCAAAGTGTAACGGGCACAGGAAACAATAGCAATGAAGTCGTTGGTTCAAGTTGTTTGCAAGGAGAAAATGCAACTACCTGGTACAAATGGACTTGCGATGTTGCCGGAACATTAGAATTCACACTAACTCCCAATAATCCTTCTGATGACTTAGATTTTGCCGTTTTTGAATTACCTGGAGGTCTGGATGATTGTAATAATAAAGATGAGTTACGCTGTATGGCTTCTGGTGAAAATGTGAGTCAGCCACTAAGTAATTGGCAAGCCTGTACTGGCGCAACTGGGTTGGCAGCTGGAGAAACAGATGCCAACGAACAACCAGGTTGTGCTGCGGGCGACAACAACTTCGTCGCACCAATCAACATGGAGGCAGGCGTAACCTACGCCCTCATCATCGACAATTTCAGTAATACCGGCAATGGTTTTTCCGTTGAGTTCGGCGGCACAGGCACGTTTTTAGGACCAACTGCTGATTTTGAAGTAGATGCCGAAATTGTCTGCTTTGGCAATGCGGTAACCTTTACCGACGTTTCAACTTCCGTTTCTGGTATCAGCAATTGGGAGTGGAATTTTGGCATCGGTGCAGTTCCTTCAACTGCGACTGGCGAAGGCCCGCATGAAGTCACCTATAATTCCATTGGCACAAAATCTATCGTTTTACAAATTACAAGCGAGGCTGGCTGCGTCATTACTCATATTGAAAATATCACTGTCGAACCAACGCCCGATGCGGACATTTTTGCAGGCGCAGATTACTGTGATCCGACGATTGCAACGGGAACGATTATTTTAACACCAAACGGAGGAACGCCACCCTACTCTTATGATTTTCAAAACACCGGTACATTTGGACCAGATAGCGCGTTTGTTGATTTAGAAATTGGCAATTACGTCGTGGTTATTCAAGACTCGAATGGCTGTACAAGAGAAATTGATATTGCTATTCCTGAAGGATTATCACTTGACCCGACCGTGAACCCTGTAGTACCTGTGACTTGTAATGGCGATTCGGATGGTGAAATTTCAATTACTGTAGCGATTGGCAACGACCCGATTACCTATGATTTTGGAAATGGACCAGTAACCAACAATACCTTGACTGGCTTACCTGCTGGAAATTATACCGTGACCGTTAGCGACGGAATTGGTTGTACTGGCGAATTTGTTATCGAAGTCCCTGAATTTCCACCGTTAGAATTAACAATCGACGCAATGGATATTTCTTGCTTCGGCGAAATAGATGGTTCTGCAATGGTAAATGCAAATGGCGGTTCTTCGGAATACAGTTACCTTTGGAATAATAATGAGACGAAAGACAGCATTATCAATTTAGCTGCTGGAACCTATACCGTCACGGTCACTGATAGCAACGGCTGTACTGAGGTGATTGACACGCCGATTGTTGAGCCGCCACAGTTGTTTTTAAATTTGATAAGTGCAGAAGACGTGATTTGTTTTGGCGACACTACTGGCGTAATTACAGTCGAAGGAGTTGGCGGAACACCTACTTATATGTATAGCGCAGATGGCATCAATTTTCAAGCAGATTCCATTTTGCAAAACCTTGGCGCAGATACTTACACTGTAATTATTCAAGATGCCAGTGGTTGTACAGAAACTGTGGAAGCAACCGTTGCTTCTCCTCCGCCACTTATTGTTGATGCAGGACCAGATCAGACGATTGAGTTGGGAGAAATGGCGGATATTCAAGCATTTCATACTCCACCTTTCCGACCTGTAGCCTACAATTGGACACCTGCCGCAACCTTAGATTGCGAAGATTGTGATGACCCAACGGCGTTTCCATTTGGCACAACGACTTATGTGGTTAGCGTTGTTGATTCGACAATGTGCCGTTCGGAAGATAGCTTGACCATTAATGTAATTTTGAATTATCCCGTCTTTGCACCCAATGTGTTTTCACCGAATGGCGATGGCATTAATGATGGATTTACGCTATTTGGTGGGCCAGCTGCTCTACAGATTCAAGATTTAAAAGTATTCAGTAGATGGGGAAGTTTGGTTTTTGAAACCACCAATATTCCATTGAATGATCCTGCGTTAGGTTGGAATGGTGTTTTTAAAGGAAAAGCCATGAATCCCGATGTGTTTGCCTACGTTGCTGAAGTTGAATTTATTGATGGAAACGTCTTTATTTTTAAAGGAGATGTGATGATACTTCGATAAAAATTCTATTGACCATTAAACTCATTCGTAGCTCGCTACTTTAGTAGCGTGGACAACTATACTAATGTCCACGCTACTAAAGCAGCGGGCTACGATAAAAACACCACTCATGATTAAAAAAGTTAGCCTAACATTATTCCTATCCAGCTTATTTTTCATCAACTTAAATGCGCAAGTAGATACCGAAGATCAGGACGCATTTTTCATCAGAAAAATATACGATACTGCCCTCACAGAAGGTAAATGTTACCCTTGGCTTATGTATTTGACTAATAATATTGGTGGACGTTTGGCAGGGTCACCACAAGCAGCCGCAGCAGTAGAATATACTTACCAAATGTTAGATACCCTTGGTTTAGATAAGGTTTGGAAACAGCCTTGTACTGTCCCTCACTGGGTTCGTGGTGAAAAAGAAATTGTTCGAATAGCGTCCTCCATTATGGGTTCTGTGGATATGAATGCATTGGCATTAGGCAACTCTGTAGGTACAGGCGAGAACGGAATTGCAGCGGAAGTCATAGAAGTACAAAGTCTCGAAGAAGTTGAAAATATGTCAGAGGCAGCAGTCAAAGGCAAAATTGTTTTTTACAATCGTCCAATGGATCCGAAGCAAATCAAAACAATGAGTGCCTACGGCGGCGCGGTTGATCAAAGAGGTAGTGGTGCGTCTGTCGCTTCCAAAAAAGGGGCAATCGGCGTACTCGTCCGTTCGATGACCACCCGCCTGGATGACATTCCGCATACTGGTGGATTGTGGTATCAGGACGGTGTAAAACCAATACCTGCGGTCGCGATTAGCACAAATGATGCAGAACGATTGAGCAATTTATTAAAGCAAGATAAAGTGACCGTTTACATGCGAACGACTTGTGGGATGTTGTCACCGAAGCCGTCTTTTAACGTCATTGGCGAGATAAAAGGTAGTGAGTTTCCAGACGAAATTATCCTGATCGGTGGACATTTAGATTCTTGGGATGTTGGTAAAGGGGCGCATGATGACGGCGCGGGTTGTGTGCACTCGATGGATGTTTTGCAAGTTTTAAAACGCATGAATTATCAGCCTAAACGAACGATTCGCTGCGTCCTGTTTATGAATGAAGAAAATGGATTGGCTGGTGGAAAAGAATACGCAAAAGTCTCCAACGAAAAAGGTGAATTCCACATGGCAGCTATCGAATCGGATTCTGGAGGATTTACGCCACGCGGTTTTTCTGCAGATGGTGAATCTGATATTGTCAATGGAAAAATCAAGCAAATTTCGCAGTGGTCATCCCTACTTGAATCTTATGGATTGACGTTTGAAAAAGGTGGATCCGGTGCTGATATTTCCCCGTTGAAAAGTCAGAGAGGTATTTTAATTGGCTTCCGTCCTGATTCGCAGCGGTATTTTGATTATCACCACACCGCTATTGATGCGCCAGATTCGGTCAATAAAAGAGAGTTAGAGTTGGGCGTTGCGGCAATTGCGAGTTTGGTTTACTTGTTGGATAAGTACGGGTTAGATTAATTCGATTGACAGGATTATTTCGACTATCTCGATTGGCTTTACACACCATCGAAATAGTCGAAATAATCCTGTCAATCAAATCAATCGGACTATTCCTCTCCTACTTTCAACACCAATTTACCCATCTTCTGTCCCGTAAATAATCGTTGATACGTTTCGTGAAAATTCTCGATTCCTTCATACACATCCTCGCGGCTTTTCAATTTCCCCTCATACATCCACTGCCCCATCTGCCTTGCAGCTTTCCCATAGTTCTCTGCATAATCAAAAACAACCAAGCCTTTCATCATCGCCCGATTGACGAGTAACGATAAATAATTTTTAGGGCCATTAACCGCTCCTTTATTATTGTACTGAGAAATCGCACCACAAATCGGAATCCGTGCGCCTCGTCGTAAATTCGCCAATGCCATGTCCAAAATATCGCCACCTACATTATCAAAATAAACATCTATACCTTTCGGGCAATGCTTTTTAATGCCTTTATAAACGTTTTCATTTTTATAATCAATCGCGCCATCAAAGCCCAATTCCTCTACGATATATTTGCATTTTTCTGGGCCACCAGCAATCCCAATGACTTTACAGCCTTTGATTTTTGCCACCTGACCAACCACACTACCAACCGCACCTGCTGCACCAGATACCAAAACCGTCTCTCCTTCCTTCGGTTGTCCTACTTCCAACAATCCAAAATAAGCCGTGAAACCAGGCATCCCCAATGTACCCAAATAGGCTGGCAATGGTGCTAATTTCGCATCTACTTTATAGACATCTTTTCCATTAGAAACAAAATATTGCTGCACACCTGCATAGCTGTGTACATAGTCGCCAACTTGATAATCGGGATGATTTGATGCAGTTACTTTTCCAATCGTTCCTGCACGCATAACTGCACCAATTTCGACTGGCGGAATATAAGATTTGGCATCATTTAGCCAACCACGCATTGCAGGGTCAAGCGAAATGTAAATGGTTTGAATTAAAAATTCGCCCTCACCTGGCGTCGGAATTTCGTTGTGCTCAACTAACCAATCTGATGGTTTTACATCACCGACAGGGCGAGCAGCTAATTTGACTTGCGTATTTTTTGACATTATATTTTAGTTTTATTTCAATGCATTTTACCACTTAATCCGACAAAAATTATTTTGGATAAGGGAATAGATATTATTTTTTTCAGGGTCAAGTAACATTTTACTAAAAACCAGTTTTAGCAAGAATAGTTTGAAAATAAAATTTAAATAGTCAAAATTTAAATACCATTTC